>URTZ01000012.1 GCA_900550825.1 uncultured Collinsella sp.
GAGCAGGACTGTAGAGCAGCAACCTTAATATGTCTCAGGCCCGCCCCCTCCGCCGTACACTGGGAACGTGCCACGCACTTTACCTGCGTAAACAATGTGAGTGAAATATGAATCTCGATGGATACGCCCGCAGCCGTGTATACTAATCAGCTGTGTGTAACCAGGGGAGTATTCTGGCTGGACAAAATGCCTGCTTAATAGGGTTGTCAGGTAGTCCGGGCGAAATACAAGGCTGGGGAGCACGTCGTGTAAGTAGTGGTCCTCTAGGGGCGTACGCTCGGTGGTGTACGCATTGTCCCAAGACCACGCGAGAGTTGGGATCATATCTTGATCAGCATGATTCTCGGCCGCAAGATTGGCATGACCCAGGTTTGGGACGAGGACGACAACGTCGTTCCCGTCACGGTCATCCAGGCTGGCCCCTGCGCTGTCTCGCAGGTTAAAACTCAGGCAACCGACGGCTATGATGCCGTCCAGATCGGTTTCGGCGACATCAAGGCCAAGAACGTGAACAAGCCCATGGCTGGTCACTTCGCCAAGGCTGGCGTCGAGCCTGTCCGCTTCCTTCGTGAGGTCCGCGTCGAGAACGGCGAGGAGCACAAGGTCGGCGAGGTCGTCACCGTCGCTGATTTCGCTGATGTCGAGAAGGTCGACGTCATCGGTACCTCCAAGGGTAAGGGCTTCCAGGGTCGCATCAAGCGCTGGGGTCAGCGCCGCGGTCCTATGACGCATGGTTCTCACTTCCAGCGTCACCCCGGTTCTATCGGTCAGTGCGCCTATCCTGCGCGCGTCCTCAAGGGCGTCAAGATGGCCGGTCACATGGGTAACGAGCGCGTTACCGTCAAGAACCTTTCCGTTGTCCGCATCGATGCCGAGCAGAACCTCATCTTGGTCAAGGGCGCTGTCCCGGGTGCCAAGAATGGTCTCGTCGCCATCCGTATGGCCTAAGGGCCCAGCCCATTTAGCCCAGCGTCATACCAAGGAGAACACTTAAATGGCAAAGTTTGAAGTAAAGAACAGCGAGGGCAAGAAGGTCGCCGAGGCCGAGCTCGTCGCTGAGGTGTACGGCATCGAGCCGAACATCCACGTTATGCACCACATCGTCAAGTGCCAGATGGCCTCTTGGCGTCAGGGCACCCAGTCCGCTAAGGGCCGCTCTGAGGTTTCCGGTGGCGGCAAGAAGCCTTGGCGTCAGAAGGGCACCGGCCGTGCCCGCCAGGGTTCCATCCGTGCTGCCCAGTGGCGTCACGGTGGCGTCGTCTTCGCCCCCAAGCCCCGTTCCTACGCTAAGCGTATGAACAACAAGGAGGTCAAGCTGGCTATGCGCTCCGCGCTGTCCGCCAAGCTGGCCGATGGCGAGCTCGTGCTCGTCGACGACTACGGCTTCGAGAAGCCTTCCACCAAGGCTGCCGTCGCCATGCTCAAGGCTCTCGGCCTTGAGGGCAAGCGTCTGACCATCATCGTTCGCGATGAGGACGTCAACGCCTACCTGTCGTTCCGCAACATTCCCAAGACGTTCATCATCACCGCTGACGAGGCCAACACCTACGATCTCGTCAACAACAACGCCGTGCTGATGCCCGCCGACATCGCCGCTCACTTCGGGGAGGTGCTTGCATAAATGACCGCCCACGAGATCATCATCCGTCCGATCGTGTCCGAGCGTTCCTTCTCCGGCATGGAGCTGAACAAGTACACGTTCGAGGTCGCTAAGGATGCTAACAAGTATCAGATCAAGGACGCTGTCGAGGAGATCTTCGGCGTCAAGGTCGTTCGCGTGAACACCCTGACGGTCAAGCCCAAGACCAAGCGCGTGCGCTATGTCGCCGGCAAGACCCGTTCTTGGAAGAAGGCCATCGTCACGCTGGCCGAGGGCGACACCATCGAGGTCTTTGGCAACCAGGCCTAAGACTCGCTGCTGTTGAGTGAGCTCATGCCTCCCAAATAGGGGAGGCGAGAGCTCAAGGTTTTGGGCGTATAAAATGGACACGCCCGGAACCGTGTATACGTCCGGTGTCATCGCACCCGAGGCAGAACCTCGTATCCCTGTCTGCGATGGCTAACGGATTCCTATTGAAAGGGATTGTAATGGCTGTAAAGCACCTTAAGCCGACCTCCGCTGGTAGGCGTTGGCAGACGATCTCCGACTTCTCCGAGATCACCTGCACCAAGCCCGAGAAGTCTCTTCTCGAGCCCCTGCCCAAGAAGGCCGGTCGTAACAACAACGGCCGCATCACCACCCGCCACCAGGGCGGCGGCGTGAAGCGTCGTTACCGCGTGATCGACTTCAAGCGCAACAAGGACGGCGTGCCCGCCAAGGTTGCCACGATCGAGTACGATCCGAACCGTTCCGCTCGCATCGCTCTGCTGCACTATGCTGACGGTGAGAAGCGCTACATCCTGGCCCCCAAGGGCCTCGAGGTCGGTCAGACCGTCATGTCCGGTTCTGACGCCGACATCAAGCCGGGCAACGCTCTGCCCCTCGCCGACATCCCCGTCGGTACGCTCATCCACGCCGTCGAGTTCCAGCCGGGCAAGGGCGCTGCTATCGCCCGTTCCGCCGGTAACTCCTGCCAGCTGATGGGTAAGGAGGGCAAGTACGCCATCGTCCGTATGCCTTCCTCCGAGATGCGCCGCATCCTCGTTACCTGCCGCGCCACCGTCGGTGAGGTCGGCAACGCCGATCACTCCAACATCGTCATCGGCAAGGCCGGCCGTAAGCGTCACATGAACGTGCGCCCGACCGTCCGCGGTACCGTCATGAACCCTGTCGACCACCCGCACGGCGGTGGCGAGGGCAAGAACCACACCTCTGGTCGTCCCTCCGTTACCCCCTGGGGTAAGCCGACGAAGGGCCTTCGTACGCGCAAGAAGAAGAAGGTCTCGAACCAGCACATCATTCGTCGCCGTAAGAAGTAATTTCGGATACCGAGTTTTAGGAGAAAGCACTTATGAGCAGAAGTCTCAAAAAGGGCCCGTTCGTGGAGACTCGCCTTCTCTCGCGTATCACCGCGATGAACGAGGCTGGCAAGAAGGACGTCGTGAAGACCTGGTCTCGCGCGTCCACCATCTTCCCCGAGATGGTTGGTCACACCATCGCCGTCCACGACGGCCGCAAGCATGTGCCCGTGTATGTTACCGAGTCCATGGTTGGTCACAAGCTCGGCGAGTTCGCGCCGACTCGTACGTTCCGTGGCCACAAGGCCAAATAGGGGGTTAACCGTAAATGGCAACTAAGTCTATTGAAACTGAGGCCACCGAGGTTCGCGCCGTCGCTAAGTACGTGCGTGTTTCCCCCAGCAAGGCCCGCCTGGTGGTCGATCTGATCCGCCGCAAGCCTGTCGCTCAGGCCTTCGACATCCTCCACTTCTGCGACCGCGCCGTCGCCGTGGATGTCGAGAAGGTTCTCCGTTCCGCCGTTGCGAACGCCGAGAACAACAACGGTCTGCGTGCCGACAACCTGGTTGTCGCCGCTGCCTATGTTGACGAGGGTCCGACGCTTAAGCGCATCCGTCCCCGCGCCAAGGGTTCCGCTTCTCGCATTCTGAAGCGTACTTCCCACATCACCGTCGTCGTTGCTCCTCGAAAGGAGGCGTAAAGCTGTATGGGTCAGAAAGTCTACCCCACCGGCTTCCGTCTTGGCATCACCGAGAACTGGCGCTCCCGCTGGTTCGCAGAGAAGGATTACGCTAAGACCCTCGGTAACGATCTCGAGATCCGCAAGTACCTCGAGAAGCGTCTTTCCCGCGCAGCTGTCTCCCGCGTCGAGATCGAGCGCGCTGGCGACAAGGTGAAGGTCATCATCCTCACTGCTCGCCCCGGCGTTGTCATCGGTAAGAAGGGTGCCGAGATCGATACCCTCCGCACCGAGCTCGAGAAGGTCGCTGGCGTCTCCAAGGGCCAGCTCTCCGTCGACGTTGTCGAGATCAAGCGCCCCGAGCTCGACGCCAACCTCGTTGCTCAGTCTATCGCCGAGCAGCTCGAGGGCCGCGTTGCCTTCCGTCGCGCTATGCGCAAGGCTGTCCAGTCTGCCCGCAAGGCCGGCGCTAAGGGCATCCGTATCCAGTGCTCCGGTCGTCTCGGCGGTGCCGAGATGGGCCGTCGTGAGTGGTACCGCGAGGGTCGCGTGCCTCTGCACACCCTCCGTGCCAAGATCGACTACGGCACGGCTGTCGCCAGCACCACCATGGGCGCTTGCGGCGTGAAGGTCTGGATCTACCTGGGCGAGAAGCTCCCGGGCCAGCCTGTTCCCAACCCTGCACTCGAGGGCTCTTCCCGTCCTCGTCGTCGTAACTCCGAGAGGAGGGGTCAGTAGTGCTTGCCCCTAAGCGTATTCTTCACCGCAAGGTGCAGCGTGGCTCCATGAAGGGCCAGGCCAAGGGTAATACCGAGCTGCATTTCGGCGAGTTTGGTATCCAGGCTCTCGAGGCCCATTGGATCACCAACCGTCAGATCGAGGCCGCTCGTATTGCCATGACCCGCTACATGAAGCGTGGCGGTCGTGTCTACATCACGATCTTCCCCGATAAGCCCATCACCAAGAAGCCTGCCGAGACTCGCATGGGTTCTGGTAAGGGTAACCCCGAGGAGTGGGTGGCCGTCGTCAAGCCCGGCCGCATCATGTTCGAGGTCAAGGGCGTGCCCGAGGAGGTCGCTCGCGAGGCTCTGCGTCTTGCACAGCACAAGCTTCCCATCAAGACCAAGATTGTTGCTGCCAAGAACGCTGAGCAGCGCATCGAGAAGGAGATGGCTGAGGAGGCCGCTCTCGAGGCCAAGTGGGCTGCTGAGGACGCCGCCGCCGCCAAGGAGGAGAACTAATGAAGCCCGCAGAGATTCGTGAGCTCTCGGACGCTCAGCTCGTTGAGAAGCTGAAGGAAATGCGCGCCGAGCTCTTTAACCTTCGTTTCCAGATGGCCACCAGTCAGCTGGACAACACCGCTCGCGTCAACACCGTGAAGAAGGACATCGCTCGCGTCCTCACGGAGCAGCGCGCCCGTGAGATCGCAGCGGAGAAGTCCGCTGTCGCCGAGTAGGACCTAAGGAGAGAACATGACTGATTCGCGTAACTCGCGTAAGGTCCGTACGGGTGTCGTTACCTCCGTCTCCGGTGCCAAGACCATTGTTGTCACCATCACCGAGCGCAAGCGTCACCCCAAGTACGGCAAGATGATGACCAGCTCCAAGAAGCTGCACGCTCACGACGAGGAGTGCACGGCTGGCGTGGGCGACACCGTCCGCGTTATGGAGACCCGTCCTATGTCCAAGATGAAGCGTTGGCGCCTCATCGAGGTCGTCGAGCGCGCTAAATAAGCAGTCGCTCTTACGACTTGTACGTTTCCGAAGATGTGCGTATGCCTGGCTTGCATACCACGGGCTGTATAAAGGCTGCGCACCTCTCTTCGGTTCTTAGTTCGGAGGAACATCTACCATGATTCAGATGCAAACCATGCTGAACGTCGCCGACAACTCCGGCGCTCGCAAGATTCGCTGCATCAAGGTGCTTGGCGGTTCCAAGCGTCGTTATGCAGGCATCGGCGATGTGTTCATCGGTGCTGTCCAGGAGGCTACCCCTGGCGCCAACGTCAAGAAGAAGGACGTTGTCCGTTGCGTCGTCGTTCGCACCGTTAAGGAGATCCGCCGCAAGGATGGCTCCTACATTCGCTTTGATGAGAACGCCTGCGTTGTCATCAACAACGATGGTTCGCCCGTCGGCACCCGTATCTTCGGGCCTGTCGCTCGCGAGCTTCGTGACAAGAAGTACATGAAGATCGTCTCGCTCGCTCCCGAGACCCTGTAGTTAGGGGAGATATATGTATATCAAGAAGGGCGATAAGGTCCAGGTTCTCTCTGGTAAGGATCGCGGCAAGCAGGGCGTTGTCCTGCGTGCTCTCCCCGCCGAGAACAAGGTCGTTGTCGAGGGCGTTTCGGTCGTCAAGAAGGCCGTCAAGCCCAACGCTGCCAACCAGCAGGGCGGCATCGTTTCGCAGGAGGCCCCCATCGACGCCTCCAACGTCAATCTCGTTTGCCCCGAGTGCGGTAAGGTTACCCGCGTCGGTCACGAGAAGGACGGCAAGAACAAGCTGCGCGTCTGCAAGAAGTGCGGCCACAAGTTCTAAGCTGCCCGCAACATCAAGTTGCTAGCAAAGGCCCGGATGCCCCACGGCACCCGGGCCTTTTTCTATTCCTACTCATTGGGGACAGACTTAAATGAGTACCCAAATACTCATTGGGGACAGACTTAAATGAGTAGTCCCGGCAGTTGGGGACAGTCCCCATGTGTCGGCAGTTTGGGACGGTCCATTGATGCCTGATGCCCCTAGAGGGGAAGAGTAAGACAGCCTGCTCTGCCTTTTTGGGATTTGGTGTTCCGCTTCTTTATCCTTTACAAGGATCCTCGCATGCGCATTATCGCGCATAGCATTGCGTGTTAATGCGTATGACCGCGTAAAAATGTGCAAAATATGGCTAAATAATGACCAATAAACAAATAAATACGCAAACACGAGCAGATACGCGCGCAATTGTGCGACTATAGGGTTGTTAGAAATGAAGGACTTCCGATGACTCAGGAGGCACATCATGGCAGATTCCAAACAGGCTCCGCTCGACGCCGAGGCAGCCGCAAAGGCGGCGTTTGCCTCGGTCCAGAATCAGCCGTTCCCAAACGACATCTTTACGGCTCCCGAGCTTCGTTGGGCAGTGATCGGGTGCGGTGTTATCGCCAACCAAATGGCCCAGTCCCTCGCGCTGGCCGGCCGCAAGCTCGCGGGTGTCGCCAACCGTACGCTTTCCAAAGCCCAGGCTTTTGCCGAGCAGTATGGCGTCGAGAAGGTGTACGAGACGGTCGAGGACCTCTACGCCGATCCGGACATCGACGCCGTCTATATCACCACGCCGCACAACACGCATATCACCTATCTGCGTGCTGCGCTGGCCGCCGGCAAGCACGTGCTCTGCGAGAAGGCCATTACCCTCAATTCCGCCGAGCTTGACGAGGCCCGTGCCATCGCCGACGAGCACAACGTGGTTCTTATGGATGCCACCACGGTGCTCCACATGCCGCTGTATCAGGAGCTGCGCCGTCGCATGGATGCGGGCGACTTTGGCCGTATGAACCTTGCTCAGCTCAACTTTGGTAGCTATAAGGAGTACGGCGATCTGACCAATCGCTTCTACAACCGCAACCTTGCTGGCGGTGCCATGCTCGATATTGGCGTGTATGCCCTGTCCGTCATGCGTCTCTTTATGGCAAGCCAGCCCGCTGAGGTCGTTTCGCTGGGCAACACCTGCGAGACCGGTGTTGACGTTGCAGGCGGCATCGTCTGCCGTAATGCCGAACAGCAGCTGGGCGTGGTGAGCCTCACGCTCCACTCCAAGCAGCCCAAGCGTTCGGTCATTAGCTTCGACAAGTGCTATATCGAGGTCAACGAGTATCCGCGCGCCGACCATGCGACCATCGTGTGGACTGCGGACGGTCGCCGTGAGGAGGTCCACGCTGGCACCGAGGCTTATGCCCTGTGCTACGAGATGGCTGACCTCGAGCAGGCCGTCGCCGGCGACGATTCCAAGCGTGAGCTTCTGGATTATGCTTCTGATGTGATGGAGCTCATGACCAAGCTCCGCGCCGATTGGGGAGTCGTCTACCCCGAGGAGGAGTAAGCGATGCTTGCGGAAGATAGGCTCAATGCGATCGTGTCGATGGTGCAGCAGGCCGGCTCGGTTACCGTGCCGGAACTTGCCGAGGCCCTGGGCGTGACACCGTCCACCATTCGCCGTGACTTGCAAACGCTCGACCGCGCGCACCGTATCGCCAAGGTGCACGGAGGTGCGACGAGTCTGGAGCGCGCGCACGTGACGCGCGACTTGACGATCAGCGAACGCAGTGATCTCCATAACGATGACAAGGAGCGCATCTGTGCTCGTGCCGCGGCCCTGGTGGAGCCCGATAGCTTTGTGTATATCGATTCGGGCTCAACGACCCTCAAGCTCATCGAGCATCTTCCGCGTCTCGACGGCGTCACCTATGTGACCGATTCCGTGCTCCATGCTCAGCACCTTGCTTTGCGCGGCATGCGTACCGTGGTGCTGGGCGGCGAGCTCAAACCCGAGACCGAGGCGCTCGTTGGCCCCGATGCCTTGGCAACCCTGGACCGCTATAACTTCAACTGCGGCTTTTGGGGATCCAACGGCATCGCGGCCGAGCAAGGTCTCACCACACCGGATATCGAGGAAGCACAGGTCAAGCGTATCTCGATGCGCCATACCGCCAAACGCTTCGTAATCTCGGACGCCAGTAAATTTGGCATGGTGGCGCCCGTCAAGTTCGCGGACTTCCGCGACGCAACGATTATTACCGCAGGCGAGGTCCCCGCCAAGTACCGGGCAATGGACAACGTCATCACGGTCTAGCAGCAGGGGACGGGCTAAGGCCAAAACCACCGCGAAGGTGCCTGTCCCCATTGTGGTGGTTTAGGGCTCCCAGGGGCAGGGGGCTTCGATGTGGATGTGCTCGCCGGTTACGGGATGCGTAAAGGACACGCTGTGGGCGTGGAGCATCAGGCCGCAGGGGCGCGGCGTTCCGTACAGGTCGTCGCCAACCAGGGGATGACGCTCGCTCGCCAGGTGCACGCGAATCTGATGCTTGCGGCCGGTGAGCAACTCGACATCGATATACGAGCGCGCGGGCAGGCCACGACGGCTCTTAAGACGTTTGAGCACCTTCACGCGCGTTTGAGACGGCTTGCCGCTGGCGCCGACGCGCATCTTTCGGCTGTCGTGACGGTCGCGGGCGATGGGCTTGTCGATGAGCTTCTCGTTCCAGTCGATCTTGCCCTCGGCCAGCGCCAGATAGTGCTTTTCGAAGGCGTGGTCGATGACCATTTGGTCAAAGGCGGGCTGCGTCTGTTTGTCGAGCGAAAACAACACCACGCCGGTGGTGTTGCGGTCCAGGCGGTTGAGCGGCTGCATGTCGGTCGCGGCAAAGCCGTCACCCATCGCCAGCAGCAGGTCGCTGGCGTAGTCGGTGAGCGTGCGCTCGCCGGTGCCGTCGCCGTGGACGATCATGCCGGCGGGCTTGTCGATGGCCATGAGCCAGGCGTCGCAGTAAAGGACTTGAGGTTCTTCGTTCACGTGTAAGCCTTTCGGTTAGCTAATTCCCACAAACATGCAGCCCGAGGTGGCGCCGCGCAGGCGGGCGGCGGGCTTGCGGCCGGCCTGTGCTGCTTCGACGGCACGACGGACGCGGGCGACGGCACGGCCCACCTCATCTGTCTCGAGCAGCGTTCCGTCTACCATGAGACGACGCACGCCGGCATCGAGCAGCTGAGGAACCTGCGGCGTGAGGTCGATGGGGTAGGCGTCGTACAGGCGAGAGCGGCCATGGATGTCGGTGCGTACGGGCATGACCTTGCCGTCGATATTCTTGAGTGACAGCTTGCGGGCGCGCAGGCGGCAGTTAGCGCAATCGTGGATGCAGCCATTGGCCACCTGCAGGATGCAGTGCTCACTCGTCATAACGCGCGGGCGGCCGAACACAGTGATGCCCAGGGCTGCGGGCGCGGCGGTGCCAAGCGAGACGATCTCGTCGAGCGTGATCTCGGGCGAGAGCCAAAACGCACCGGCTCCGCGCTCGGCAAGTGCCTCCATGCAGGGCGTGTTATGCACCGGCAGGCAAGAGCGAATCTCGGCCGTGGCGCCGGCATGAGCGGCTACGGCGAGCTCGGAGATATTGCCGACGGCGACGGTGGCTCCGGCATTGATCCAAGGATCGACGCGCTCGTGGTCGACGGCGCGGCAGACCTCGTCGAGTACGGGCACGATACCCTGCTCAAATGCATCGGCAGGGGAGAGTCCGACAGCCTCGAGCGCGTCGGTGGTCATATAGATGCGCGTTGCACCCTCCGCGCGGGCTGCCTCGGCGGCCTCGAGCGAGGTGACGGTGGCGCAGATCTGCGGCTCGTCGCGGTAGTGCTTGGGCATGGGGCGCGTACATTTGTCGAGCACCGGCAACTCGAGCGTTTTTGCGCGCTCCTCGTACGGTGCCAGAATGGCCTCTTCCAGCGCCTTACAAGCGGCGGCGCGCACCTTGTGCACGGCGGAGAAGCCCATGCCGCAGCCCTCATCGAGCGCCACATCAAAGCTCGCGGCCTCAAAGGGAGAGGAGCCCATGCGCCCGACGTGCTCAACCAGATCGGATGCCTCGACGGCGCGGGTCTTGGCGGCCTCGACGGTGAAGCCCGTGGCGGTGGCGGTGAGCGCGGGGTTGTCACAGCAGGTGAGTGTGACAGTAAACGGCTCGCCCAGGCGCGCCACGACGGACACGTCAACAGCTCGGCGGCGCAGCACATCGCGCTTGAGCGCGGCGCCGGCGGCGTCAATGGCGCTCTGGCTTCGAATCACGCGCACGCGGCAGCCCTCGGGCATGCTACGGGGCACGCGGCACTCAATGATGTCACCGGCGGCGGCATCATCGGCGGCAATGGTGGTCAGGAACTGGTCAAACTCGTTATCGTGGCGAAGCTCCAGCAGGTCGCCTTTGCCCACGGGCTCAAACAGCTCAATGCGGGCGATGGCGGCGCGGCGACGGCGGTCGTCGGACTTGAGGCCGCGCACATCGCGGTTGGCCGGGCGGCTGCCCAGCACCGTGCCCACGATCTGGCCGCGGTTGTTGGAACGCTCATAGCTCATCATCTCGTCGCCCGAGGTGCCGTCCTGATAGGCGTGCGTAAAGTCGCGGTTGAAGCAGCGCTTGAGCTGGCGCTGGCGGGCGGCTTCCTCGTCCTTGGCAACGGCGGCTCCGGATAGCATGTCGTCAATTTCGTGACGATACACATCAACGATGGAGTACACGTAATCGGGTGCCTTCATGCGGCCCTCGAGCTTGAGCGATGCGGCGCCGGCGTCATACAGACGGCGAACAAGCTGTGAGGTGTTGGTGTCACGCGGGCACAGCGCGCGCTCGCGACCGGCAGGGGAGAGCGCGCGACCGTTCTCGTCGATCAACTCGTAGGGCAGGCGGCAGGGCTGGGCGCACATGCCGCGGTTGGCCGATCGTCCCGCCATGGCAAAGCTCGACAGCAGGCACAGGCCCGAGTAGCAAAAGCAGATGGCGCCATGGCTGAAGACCTCAAGGTCCACATCGGGCGCGGCGTCGTGAATGGCGGCGATTTCGTCGATGGAGAGCTCGCGCGAGAGAGTCACGCGGTCGGCGCCCTGCTCACGGCACCAAAGGGTTCCGCGGTCGTCGTGGATGTTCGCCTGGGTCGAGATATGTGTCTCGATGCCGGGCATGGTGCGCTTGGCCTCAAAGAACAGACCCCAGTCCTGGATAATGAAGGCATCGGCGCCCAGCGTGGAGCAGCGATGAATGAGCTGCAGTGCATCGCCCATCTCGGACTGCTTGATGACGATGTTGACCGTGACGTAGACGCGCGACCCGGCTAGATGCGCGGCGCGGCAGGCTTGCTCAAAGGCCTCGTCGGTAAAGTTGGTTGCCTTGCGGCGGGCGTTGAAGCTGCCCATGCCGCAGTAGATGGCGTCTGCCCCGGCGGCGAGCGCGGCGGCAAAGGGCTCCGGGCCTCCGGCGGGGGCCAAAAGCTCGGGCCTGCGGTTAGTGGTTCGGCTGGCGGTTGCGGTCATATCCTGCCTTTCAAAATGCTCAGATATTCAAAAGTATAGTGGCGTCGCTGCGGTGGGCGACGCCCGCAGCCTAAGCAGGACAAAGTCTTCAGCAGCTTGGACTGGCTGCTCCACATGAGAACCGTTCAGCGGTTCGGGGAAACCGTTGGGCGATAAAATATTCTCGCAAGCTGATAATATTCTTGCATCAAACAGAAACCTTGAGTACTATCCCAATCAAGCGCGGTGTTCAGACCGAACTGTGCCTCCCGGTGTGAACACCGCGCTCACGCTCTCTCAATTGATCGTAAGGAGAAAAACATGAGCAAGACCGTCGTGTCTTCCGATAACGCACCCGCAGCCATCGGCCCGTATTCCCCCGGTGTCCAGGCCGGCAACATGGTGTTCCTGTCCGGCCAGCTGGGCATCGATCCCGCGACCGGCAAGATGCCCGAGGGCGTCGAGGCCCAGGCCAAGCAGTCCCTCGCCAACGTCGAGGCCCTGCTGACCGCTGCCGGCGCTACCTTTGCCGATGTCGTCAAGACCACGGTCTACCTGGCCGACATCGCCGACTTCGCCGCCGTGAACGAGATCTACGCCTCCAAGTTTGAGGCCCCGTTCCCCGCGCGCAGCGCCTTCCAGGTTGCCGCCCTTCCGGCTGGCGGTCTGGTCGAGATCGAGGTCGTTGCCGCTCTCTAAGGCGTTGGCCACAACTAAACATGACATGCAAAAAGACCCTGCAGCGCGTGCGAGCTGCAGGGTCTTTTATCAAGTGACGGATCGCTTGTGGAGCCGCACTCCATTTTGCTCGTTAGCCTTCCTTGCGGACTTTTTGCAGGTAGCGGTAGACGCTGGGCTCAGAGATGCCCAGCGCGGTGGCGGCGCAGGCCACGGCGCCCTTGAGCATGAACACCCCGTTGCCGTTGAGGTGGCGAATGACGTCCACGCGGTCGCTCTGACCAAGCGACGCTACATCCAGCCCGCGCGCGCTCAGCAACTCGGTAATGCTGCGGTCGATGAGCTCCTGTGTAGACTCCGAAAGACTTTCGACTTCGATAGACGCAGGCTCCGCCTGCCTGGGCACAGCGTCGAAGCATGCCATGAGCTGCTGCGCCATGGCGTTGATGGAGCGCACGGTCGAGAGGTCGGTGTTGACGCAGAGCATACCGACGATCTCGTCATTCTCGCGGATAAAGTACGTCGCCGACTCCAGCGTCTTGCCACCGGCACCGCGCCCCTCGTAGCCCGTAATAAACGGCAGGTCGCGATACTTGGCGTCGTGCATGATCTTGAGTGCCAGATCGGTGGCGGGGCCGCCGACCTTGCGGCCGCTCACGATGCCGTTGCGAATATCGACGATGGCGTGGTCGGGATCCGAGAAATCGTGCAGCACGATTTCGCTGTTTTTGCCGAGTATCTGCTCCAGGAAATCGACCATCGGCAAAAAGCGACGTACGGTCTCGTTCACGGGCAGCTCCTTGGGGTGAAATCGGAAATGTTCATAACAATTTTTTCTCATGGTAACACGCCATTCCTCATCTCGCATATTCGCAGGTACATTGCGTAATACAGACGAACGGTAGGAATTTGGCGGTAAACGGTCGACCAAAAGAAAAGTTAGATGTTATTTTGACCAGACACTTTCCTGACCTGCGGAAATGTATTGTCTCAGCTCAAGAATAGTATGATAACAAAAAATTATTATTGAGAATGAGAATCATCTTTAATACGATATGCAACGAAGGCACAACCTCAACCCCGCACTGCGTCACAATAGAGCGTTAGATGCGAAAACAACTATTTCGAGGATTGGTGGTCAAATGACCCAGGAGACGGTTACGAACGGCACTGAAGCCCTGTTCACTCGTGAAGGCATGCCTCCCGTTAAGGAAATGATCCCGTGTGCCCTTCAGCACGTACTGGCTTCGTTTGCCGGTATCATCACCCCGGCTGTCATCATGGCTGGCGTCTACGGCTTTAATAGCCAGCAGAGCACCGACATCATCCAGGTCGCGCTCATTCTTTCGGCAATCGACACGGCCCTTCAGGCCTTCGCTCCCTTCCGTCGCATCGGCGGCGGCCTGCCCATCGTCATGGGCGTTTCGTTCGCGTTCCTCCCGGCCTTCCAGGCCATGGGTGCCTCGGGCTTTAGCTTTGGCGCTCTGCTGGGCGGCGAGATCGTCGGCGGCGCCGTCGCGGTCCTCTTTGGTCTGGCCTACAGCAAGATCAAGTGGCTGTTCCCGCCTGTCGTGACCGGTACGGTCATCTTCTCCATTGGCGTCTCTCTCTATCCCACGGCCGTCAAGTATATGGCCGGCGGTATGGGTACGCCGCTGTGGGGCACCCCGCAGGCCTGGTGCGTCGCTCTTATCACCTTCGCCGTGGTCTTTGCGCTCGCCAACTTTGGCAAGGGCACGCTCAAGCTGGGATCCGTGTTCTTTGGCATGATCGTTGGCATGATCGTCTCCATCCCCTTTGGCATGATCGACTTCTCCAGCGTCGCCACCGCTCAGGTCTTCGCCCTTCCCAAGCTCATGCCCTATGCGCTCGAGTTTGATCCCGAGGTCTGCATTACCCTCGCCGTCGTGTTCCCCATGGTTGCCATCCAGGTTATCGGCGACGTCTCTGCCGCCTGCCTGGGCTCCATCGACCGTATGCCCACCGAGCGCGAGCTCTCCGGCGCTATCGTGTCCCAGGGCCTCACCTCTATGGTCGGCGGCCTGCTGGGCGGTCTTCCCACCAGCGCCCTTGGCCAGAACGTGGGCATCATCTGCTCCAACAAGGTCGTCAACAAGTGGGTCTTTGTGATCATCGCGGCCGTCTTTGCCATCGCCGGCCTGTTCCCGCAGCTCTCTGCCGTCCTTTCCGCTATCCCGCAGCCCGTCATCGGCGGCGCGACCGTCGGCGTCTTTGGCACCATCACTATGAACGGCGTGCGCATGTTCACCCGCGAGGGCCTCACGCAGCGCACCACCACCATCGTCGGTACCTCCGTCGTCTTTGGCCTGGGTATCTGGATGGCCAGCGGTTGCCTTGCCGGCGAGGGTATGCCCACCTGGGTGCCCACCGTCATCGGCTCCAATGCCGTAACCCCCACCGCCATCATGGCCATTGTCCTTAACCTGATTCTTCCGCAGACGCCGGTCGTGGCTCAGCACATCGATGCTGCCAAGGACGCTGCCGTGGATCTGGTCTTGCCCGAGAGCAAGAAGTAACCAATTCGGTGCTATTCGTCGGCGGGCGCATCGCCTCGTCCGCCGACGTCATGCGGCGCCAAGCCGCACTTCAAAGGGTTTGTCCCTTTGGTGAAGCGTTGACGGGAGAGGGCCCGTTTCCGGTGTAGGCCGGCGCTTCGCACTCCGCCATGTCAGAGGTGTCAAACCCCGCCCCTGATGTTGAAGGGAGCATTTATGCTTCTGGTCGCTAACGGTTCCGTCTTTACCCGCAATGCTCAGGCCCCGTTCATTCCAAACGGTGCGGTCGCCATTGACGGAGATACGATCGTCGAAGTAGGTCCCGAGTGCGAGCTCAAGGCCAAGTACCCGGATGCCGAGTACGTCGATGCCCAGGGCAACCTCATCATGCCCGGACTCATCAACTGCCACACCCACATCTACTCGGGTCTGGCCCGCGGCCTTGCCATTAAGGGCTGCAACCCCACCAACTTCCTGGAGAATCTTGAGCAGCAGTGGTGGAAGATCGACGACAATCTGACGCTCGACGGCACCAAGGCAAGCGCCTATGCCACGATTCTGGATTCCATCCGCGACGGCGTCACCACGATCTTCGATCACCATGCGAGCTTCTGCGAGATTCCGGGCAGCCTCTTTACCATTAAGGACGCCGCTCAGGAGCTGGGCATGCGTTCGTGCCTGTGCTACGAGGTTTCCGACCGCCGTGGCCAGGAAAAGTGCGATCAGGCTATTGCCGAGAACGCCGAGTTTGCCCAGTGGGCCGCCAAGGAGCGTCGCGTTAACGACAATCACATGATCGCCGCCATGTTTGGCGGTCACGCCACCTTTACGCTGTCGGACGAGACCATGGATAAGATGGCCGAGGCCAACAATGGCCTGACCGGCTTCCACATCCACGTGTGCGAGGGCATGAACGATGTGTGGGACTCCCGCCTCAACCGCGGCGGCATCAGCCCCGTCGAGCGCCTGCTGCAGCACAACCTGCTCGGTCCCGACACCATGCTCGGCCACTGCATCCACGTGACGCCCGCCGAGATGGACATCGTCAAGGAGTCCGGCACCTGGCTGGTCAACAACCCCGAATCCAATATGGGAAACGCCGTGGGCTGCGCCCCCGTGCTCGAGTTCTTCCGCCGCGGCATCCCCGTGTGCATGGGCACCGACGCCTACACCCACGATATGCTCGAGAGCCTCAAGGTCTTCCTGATCATTCAGCGCCACAACGCCGCTATGCCCAACGTGGGCTGGTGCGAGGCCATGACGATGCTGTTCGAGAACAACGCCAAGATGGCGAGCAAGTACTTCGATCGCAAGCTCGGTGTGCTTGAGCCCGGCGCTGCCGCCGACGTCATCGTAATGGACTACAAGCCCTTTACGCCGCTGAGCGAGGAGAACGTCGACGGCCACATGCTCTTTGGCATGATGGGCAAAAACTGCCGCACCACCATCATCAACGGCCGCGTCCTGTACAAGGATCGCGAGTTTGTCGGTATCGATGAGGACAAGATCAACGCGTGGACCATGGCTGAGTCCAAGAAGCTCTGGAGCACGCTCAACGATCGCGCCTACTAATTACAAGTAGATTCACGCGCGCCGAATGTTTCGCCGCATCCGACGCGCGTATAGGCGACCTCCGCGGGGTCGCCGGCGCTGTGCTAGCGCTACACCGTATTTGCGCCCGCCGCGCGGTCTCGCCGGGCGTTACAGAGAGGAGCTCATTATGAGCGACATCATGAGGCCGATCCCGTTTTCGCAGCTGATGAACTGGATCATCGAGGAGCACAAGACCCAGGGCGCCGTCTTTGGCGTGCGCAAGATGGTCACGACCAACCAGAAGGGCGCGCTTCCCATTTTTGACGAGCGCATCGAGACTCCGTTTGGCCCGGCCGCCGGTCCCAATACGCAGCTGGCCCAGAACATCGTGGCATCCTACGTGGCCGGCTCCCGCTTCTTTGAGCTCAAGACCGTTCAGGTTATGGACGGCGAGGAGCTCTCCAAGTGTGTGAACAAACCCTGCATTGTGGCGCAGGACGAGTGCTACAACTGCGAGTGGTCGACCGAGCTCGAGGTTCCGCAGGCCTTTGCCGAGTACGTGAAGGCATGGTTCGCCTGCCACCTGATCGCTCGCGAGTACGGCCTGGGCAGCCCGGACGGCTTTGTCTTCAACATGTCCGTGGGTTATGACCTGGAGGGTATCAAGAGCCCCAAGGTCGACGCCTACATCGAGGGCATGAAGGACGCCAGCGGCTCCGAGGTTTGGAACGAGTGCCGCGCATGGGCGCTTGCCAACCTGGACAAGTTTGAGCATGTCGACGCCGCATTTGTCGAATCCATCCCGGCACGCGTCTCCAACTCCATCACCGAGTCTACCCTGCACGGCTGCCCGCCGGCGGAGATCGAGCGCATCGCGACCTATCTGATCACCGAGAAGGGCCTCAACACCTACATCAAGTGCAACCCCACGCTGCTGGGCTATGAGTTTGCACGTCAGCGCCTCAACGAGCTGGGCTTTGACTACATCGTCTTCGACGATACGCACTTCCGCGAGGACCTGCAGTGGGCCGACGCCGTGCCCATGTTCGAGCGCCTGATTGCCCTGTGCGCCGAGCGCGGCCTGGAGTTTGGCGTCAAGCTCACCAACACCTTCCCCGTCGACGTGACGAGGAACGAGCTGCCTTCCACCGAGATGTACATGTCCGGCCGTTCGCTGTTCTCGCTGACCATCGAGGCTGCCCGTCGCATTACCGAGCAGTTCGATGGCAAGCTGCGCATCAGCTACTCCGGCGGTGCTACGGTCTACAACATCCGCGCCCTGTACGATGCCGGCATTTGGCCCGTCACCCTGGCGACCGACGTGCTCAAGCCCGGTGGCTACGAGCGCTTTAGCCAGATGGCCGGCGAGTTTACCGACCTGGATGGCAAGCCGTTCGCGGGTGTCTCTCTCGAGGCTGTGACTGCGATCCAGACCGACTCACTCACCAACCCGCTCTACAAGAAGCCGCTGCGCCCGCTGCCCGACCGCAAGGTCGCCGGCAAGAGCCCTCTTTCCGATTGCTTTACCACGCCGTGCCGCACGAGCTGCCCCATCCAGCAGGATATTCCCGCCTACCTGGCGGCCGTTGACGAGGGCCGCTACGAGGACGCACTCAACATCATCATCGAGCGCAACGCCCTGCCGTTCATTACCGGCACCATCTGCCCGCATCCCTGCGGCCGTGCCTGCGAGCGTGCGTTCTACGAGCCCGAGGGCGCCCAGATTCGCGCCAGCAAGCTCAAGGCCGCCCGCGAGGCCATGACCGCCGTGCTGCCCAAGCTGCGCGCCCAGGCCATCGCCAACGACGGCGAGCGCAACGTTGCCGTTATCGGCGGCGGCCCGGCCGGCCTGGCGACGGCGTTCTTCCTGACGCGTGCCGGCGTGCCCGTCACCATCTTTGAGGCCCGCGATTCGCTCGGCGGCGTGGTCCGTCACGTGATCCCCGAGTTCCGTATCGCCAGTGACGATATCTCTCACGATGCCGAGCTCTGCTTGGCCTTTGGCGCCAAGGTACAGCTCAATGCTCGCGTGGATTCCATTGAAGAGCTCAAGGCCCAGGGCTTTACCAACGTGGTCGTGGCCACCGGTGCCTGGATGCCCGGCTCTGCGGGCCTGGGCGAGGGCGCCGAGCTCGACGTGCTGGAGTTCCTCGAGGCCGCCAAGAAGGGCGAGAAGCTCGAGCTGGGCGAGGACGTCGTGGTCATTGGCGCCGGCAACACCGCCATGGACGCGGCCCGCGTGGCCAAGCGCCTGGCCGGCGTGAAGAACGTGCGCCTGGTGTATCGCCGCACCAAGAAGCAGATGCCCGCCGACGAGGAAGAGCTTGATCTTGCTCTTGCCGACGGCGTTGAGTTCTGCGAGCTGCTGGCGCCCAAGGCGCTCAACGGCTCCGTGCTGACCTGCGACGTTATGGAGCTCGGCGAGCCGGATGCAAGCGGCCGTCGCAGCCCCGTCGCCACGGGCGAGACCGTCGAGCTTTCCGCCACCACGGTGATCTGCGCCGTGGGCGAGGGCATCGATGCCAGCCTGTACGATGCCGCGGGCGTCGAGCACGACCGTCGCGGCCGTCTTGCCGCCACCTCCACCGGCGTCGAGGGCGTTTGGGCTGCCGGCGACTGCCGTCGCGGTCCTGCCACCGTGGTCGAGGCTATCGCCGATGCCGCCGAGGTCGCCCGTGCCATCGCCGGTGTGGACTTTAACAAGTACGCCGACTGCAACGAGCAGGCCGGCCGCGAGGACACCTGCTACGAGCGCAAGGGGTCGCTGTGCCGCGACAAGCGCAACTGCACCAAGACCCGCTGCCTGGGCTGCGGCTCGGTGTGCGAGGTCTGCTGCGACGTGTGCCCCAACCGCGCCAACGTGGCAATTAAGGTGCCGGGCCTGGCCAAGCATCAGGTCGTCCATGTCGACGGCATGTGCAACGAGTGCGGCAACTGCGCCGTGTTCTGTCCCTACCAGGAGGGTCGCCCCTACAAGGACAAGCTCACCCTGTTCTGGAGCGAGCAGGACATGGAGAACTCCGAGAACGAGGGCTTCCTGGCCGTGGACGAGGACCACTTTAAGGTCCGCGTCGCCGGCACGGTCCGCACCGTCTCGGTCGATGCCGTCAACACCGGTCTTCCCGAGGCCGTCCGCCTGACCATCAGGGCCGTGCGCGACAACTATTCGTACCTTCTTAAGAAATAGGCGAGTCTCTTATGGCCAAATCCATTCAACATAACGTGGCCTACGTTGCCTGCGGAAGTGGTTGCGCCTCCGCAGGCGGCGACGCCCGCTGCAGCGAAGGCTGCATTGGCTGTGGCGCCTGCGTCACGGCCTGCCCCCACGGCGCTATTGCGCTGGTCGATGGCATCGCCCGCGTGGATCGCTCCAAGTGCACGGGCTGTGGCCTGTGCGGCATGGCGTGCCCGCAGCGCGTGATTGCCTTCGTTCCCGGCTACCAGAACATTCTGGTGCGCTGCAACAACACCGATAAGGGCGCCATTGCGCGCAAGATCTGCGACACGAGCTGCATCGGTTGCGGCATGTGCGCCAAAAAGTGCCCTGCCGGCGCTATCCGCATCGAGGACAACTGCGCCCATATCGACGGCGTGGACTGCCTGTCGTGCGGCATGTGCGCCGTCGTCTGCCCTCATGGCGCCATCCACGACCGCACCGGCATCGCCGCCGGCGTGTAGAAGGGAATCACCATGGCACAGGAATTCACTTTTACCGTTAACGGCGTCGAGCGCACGACGACTCAAAACAAACCGCTGCTGCGCTACCTGCGCGACGACCTGCACATTCACTCCGCCAAGGACGGCTGCTCCGAGGGCGCCTGCGGTACCTGCACCATTCATGTGGACGGTGCGGCTGTCAAGGCGTGCGTGCTGACCACCGCTCTTGCCGCCGGTCGCAACATCGTGACCGTCGAGGGCCTGCCCCAGGACGTGCGCGAGGCCTTTGTGTACGCCTTTGGCGCCGTGGGCGCCGTGCAGTGCGGTTTTTGCATCCCCGGCATGGTCATGGCGGGTGCAGCGCTCATCGCCGAGGACCCCGAGCCCACCGAGGAGCAGATCAAATACGCCATTCGCGGTAACGTCTGCCGTTGCACCGGCTACAAAAAGATTATCGAGGGCATCTCGCTGGCCGCTGCGGTGCTCCGCGGCGAAAAGCAGATCGACGAAGACCTGGAGCGCGGCGACGACTACGGCGTGGGCAAGCGCGCCTTCCGTATCGACGTGCGCAAGAAGGTGCTCGGCGAGGGCAAGTATCCCGACGACATCGACGAGCTCGATCAGCCGGGCCTGACCTATGCCAGCGCCGTGCGCTCCAAGTATCCGCGCGCCCGCGTGCTCTCCATCGACACCTCCAAGGCCGAGGCCCTGCCCGGTGTGGTGGGCATCCTGCGCGCCGAGGACGTGCCGGTCAACCAGGTCGGCCACCTTATCCAGGACTGGGACGTCATGATCGCCCAGGGCGATATCACCCGCTGCGTGGGTGACGCCATCGTGCTGGTGGCTGCCGAGGACGAGGCGACGCTCGAGAAGGCCAAGAAGCTCGTCAAGATTGATTACGAGCCTCTGGAGCCCGTGCGCAACATCGCCGAGGCCAGGGCTGCCGACGCCCCACGCCTGCACGACAGCTTCTTTGCCTTTGGCAACACGGTGGAGCTCAAGGACAACGTGTGCCAGAGCCGCCATGTGACGCGCGGCGACGCCGCCAAGGCGCTGGCGGAGAGCGCATTCACCGTGACGCAGCGCTTTACCACGCCCTTTACCGAGCATGCCTTCTTGGAGCCCGAGTGCGCCGTCGCCTTCCCGTACAAGAACGGCGTCAAGGTGCAGTCGACCGACCAGGGCGCCTACGATACGCGCAAAGAGTGCGCCCACATGTTTGGCTGGGATAGCGAGCCCGAGCGTGTGGTTGTAGAGACCATGCTCGTGGGCGGCGGCTTTGGCGGTAAGGAGGACGTGTCCATCCAGCATCTGGCCGCGCTCGCCGCATATAAGTTTCAGCGTCCTGTGAAGTGCAAGCTCACGCGTGCCGAGTCGCTCGCTTTCCATCCCAAGCGCCATGCCATGGACGGTACCTTTACGCTGGGCTGCGACGCCGAGGGCAACTTTACCGGTCTGGACTGCGAGATCAACTTTGACACCGGCGCCTACGCGTCGCTGTGTGGCCCGGTGCTCGAGCGCGCCTGCACACATGCCGTCGGCCCCTACAAGTACCAGAACACCGACATTCGCGGTTTTGGCTACTACACCAACAACCCGCCCGCCGGCGCGTACCGCGGCTTTGGCGTTTGCCAGTCCGAGTTTGCGCTCGAGAGCCTGATCGACCTGCTGGCAGAGAAGGTCGGCCTGGATCCGTGGGAGATCCGCTACCGTAACGCCATCGAGCCGGGCGAGGTTTTGCCCAACGGCCAGATTGCCGACTGCTCCACGGCGCTTAAAGAGACGCTGCTCGAGGTCAAGGATGCCTACTATGCGCATCCCGGACACGCCGGTATCGCCTGCGCCATGAAGAACGCTGGCGTGGGCGTTGGCCTGCCCGATGCCGGCCGCTGCAAGATCCGCATCGAGAACGGCGTGGCTGTGGTCTATGCCGCCACGTCCGACATCGGCCAGGGCTGCAACACCGTCTTTTTGCAGGACGTTGCCGAGGCATGCGGCCTGCCGCTTCGCTGCATCGCCAACGGCGAGTGCTCCACCGAGAACGCTCCCGACTCCGGCACCACGTCTGGTTCGCGTCAGACGGTCGTGACCGGCGAGGCCGTGCGCGGTGCCGCCTTCCTGCTGCGCGATGCCATGCTTGATATCGAGGCCGGCAAGTCTGCGCCCGCCGCTCCCGTGAATGCGCATGGCGACGGCGTCAAGATCGAGTACGACGACGGTCGCGCCTATCAGCTGCACACGCAGGAGCTCGTCGCCGGCCAGGGTATGCATCCTCAGGATCCCGCGGCCGCCATCAAGGCGCTCGAGGGATGCGAGTTTGGCTACGTGTACCTGGAGCCGACCGACAAGCTGGGTGCGGATGTTCCCAACCCCAAGAGCCACATCTGCTACGGCTTTGCCACGCATGTGGTTATTCTGGATGACAACGGCCGCGTGAGCGAGGTCTATGCCGCGCACGATTCCGGCAAGGTGGTCAACCCCATCTCCATCCAGGGTCAGATCGAAGGCGGCGTGCTCATGGGTATGGGCTATGCGCTTACCGAGGACTGGCCGCTCAAGGACTGCGTACCCCAGGCAAGGTACGGTACGCTCGGGCTGTTCCGTGCGCCCGAGATTCCGAATATCCACGCCATCTACGTGGAGAAGGACGAGCTGTTGCCCGTGGCATACGGCGGCAAGGGCATCGGTGAGATCGCAACGATTCCCACGGCGCCCGCCGTACAGAACGCC
>URTZ01000013.1 GCA_900550825.1 uncultured Collinsella sp.
TCTTCCGGGGCCGGCCGGTCCGGCCCTCAGGGTATCGGGTTCCCACATTCATCCGTACATGTACGGATGAATGTGGGAGGTGTTCGGATGAAGTCGATAATCAAGGTAGTTCGCCATAGTCGGCATAACCTACGTGCGCAATTGATGTAAGCGCATGCTTATTGCTACAATTCGTACAAATATGCTTTAAACGCACGAGGAAGGAACCACATGTTTGGTTTTAAGAAAGAGCTCTACACGCCCGAGTATCAGCTTGCCGGCGACGAGTGCGCCGTTATCGAGACGTCGAAGGGTACCATCAAGGTCAAGTTTGACGGTGAGGGCGCTCCCGTTCATGTCGCGAACTTCTGCGAGCTTTCCACGATGGGTTTCTATGATGGCCTTAAGTTCCATCGCTATGTGCCCGGCTTTGTCATCCAGGGCGGCGACCCCAATACCCGCGATATGTCCGGCGCCGACGTCGCTGCCGGTCTTGAGGGCCCTGACGGCATGCCCGGTACCGGTGGTCCCGGCTACTGCATCAAGGGCGAGTTTGCCACCAATCCGCGCAACAGCCATGTCGATGGTGCCCTTGCCATGGCACGCTCCATGGACCCCGATTCCGCGGGTTCGCAGTTCTACTTCTGCCTGGGTGCCCAGCATAACCTCGATTCCGGTTACACCGTCTTTGGTACCACGGTCGAGGGTCTCGATGTGATTTCGCAGCTGCGTGCCGGCGACGAGATCGTCCATGTCGAGATCGTTCACGAGTAAAGGGGACTTCCTTGAATAGCCAGCTGATCCAACAGGGCCGCGCCGCTTACCGCGCGGGTGATTTTTCCGCTGCAGCCCAGATGCTTGGGGCGGCAAAAACTCCCGATGAGATTATGGGCGAGGCCGATCACCTTCGTGGCAACGCCTTGATGCACCTGGGCATGTATGCCGAGGCCGCCGAGGCTTATGCTGCCGCCCTCAACGACGGCACCTATGGCAAGCGCGGCGCGCTGCTCACCAACCGCGGCAAGGCACTCGCCGCCGTGGGCGACTACACGACGGCCGCCCAGGCGTTCTCTGCTGCTACGCAGGATGCTTCCTATGCCACGCCGTTCAAGGCCTATCTGGGCCTGGGTAACGCGCTGTTCCAGTCGGGCGACTATGCCAACGCGGGTACTGCCTTCCGTCAGGCTGCCATCGACGGCGCCAATCCGGCTCCTGCCGCCGCACTCGGCGAGCTCGGTCGTTGCTTCATTAAGCTCGGCCGTCCGGCGGATGCCGTGGAGACCTACCGCACGGCTATCGACTTTGCCGGCCCCCGCGACGACACGCGTGCGCTCAACGCCGGCATGGGTCAGGCGCTTTCTGCCGCCGGCCGTCCCTCCGACGCACTCGACGCCTTTAACGCCGCTACTGCCGATGGCATCTACCAGCTCACTTCCGAGCAGGCCGATGAGCTTGCCCGCGTGCATGATTCGCTTGCCGCGCTGTCTGCCCAGACGGCTATGGCCACGGCTCCGGCGCCCGCGATGGACGCTCCTGCCGTCGATCCGCTCGATCCTACGGGCGCGACCGGTCAGTTTATGCCCGATCCCTCGGACACCGGCTTCTTTACGCTGTCCGAGTCCGAGATGGTCCAGCAGGACCGTCAGGATCGTAAGCAGGCCAAGGTCCGTCGTCGCCATCGCCACACGGGTCTCAAAGTCTTCATCGTGCTGCTTCTGCTCATTTTGATTGCTGCGGGCGGTCTGGGCTTTGCCTACACGCGCGGCTTTGGCTTCCCCTCGCAGGAGTCGGTTATCACCGATCTGTTCCAGGCTGCCGGCGACGGTGACACCGCAAAGGCCGAGTCTTGCCTGGCCTCGAGCCTGTCCGAGGACGCCAAGTCGATGATCATCTCCTCGATTCCGCAGGGTGCCACCGTGTCCGTCGAGGGCATGGATCAGTCCATGACCGAGACGACCGCTAAGGTTAAGGCATCGCTGTCCAAGGGCGGCGAGCAGGGGTACACCGTCAAATTCGTGCGCTCCGATAACCATATCGGCTGGGCCGTTTCCTCGCTCGATATGGATTTCTCGGCTGCTGACAACCAGTAGTGACCTTATGGGATTTAGCTTTGCCCGGCGCTTCACCGCAAGTGAGGTGCCGGGCTTGCGCTAGTATGATGAGCTAGTAGTTTTCCAGCAATCATCCAACACATCAGGAGTTGCGTTGTTTTCTTTGATGGATATGTTCTTCGGTAGCTATGCGGGCGATCTTGCCATCGACCTCGGCACCGCAAATACGCTTGTCTCCGTGCGCGGCAAGGGCATCGTCATTCGCGAGCCCTCTGTCGTCGCCATCGATAAGAACGACGAGCGCATCCTGGCGGTCGGTATCGAGGCAAAGCGCATGCTCGGCCGTACGCCCGGCAACATCGTGGCCGTTCGTCCCCTGAAGGACGGCGTCATCGCCGACTTCGATGTTACCGAGGCTATGCTTCGCTACTTTATCGACAAGGCGTCCGAGAAGCGCTATCCGTGGACCCCGCGTCCGCGCGTTGTCGTCTGCGTTCCCTCCGGCGTCACGTCGGTCGAGAAGCGTGCTGTCTTTGAGGCCACGATCCAGGCTGGCGCTCGCCAGGCCTACCTGATCGAGGAGCCCATGGCTGCCGCTATCGGCGCCGATCTGCCCGTCGAGGAACCCACCGGCTCCATGGTCATCGACATCGGTGGCGGTACCACCGAGGTTGCCGTTATCGCTATGGGTGGCATCGTCGTCTCGCAGTCCATCCGTATTGCCGGCGACGAGTTCGATCAGGCCATCCTCACGCACGTTCGTGATGCCTACAACTTGGCCATCGGCGAGCGTACGGCAGAGGACATCAAGATCAAGGTCGGTTCCGCCGTGCCGCTCAAGGACGAGCTCGACGTCGAGGTCAACGGCCGCGACGTGATCACCGGTCTGCCCAAGACCGTACGCATCGAGAGCGAGGAGATTCGTCGCGCACTCAACAAGCCGCTCGACGAGATGGCCAAGGCCGTCAAGGACGCACTCGATGCCACGCCGCCCGATCTTGCCTCGGACCTTATGTACTACGGCATTTTGCTGACCGGTGGCGGCGCGCTGCTGCGCGGTCTCGACGTGCGCCTGCGCGATGAGACCGGCGTTTCGGTCAACGTCAGCCCCACGGCGCTCGATAACGTCGTTAACGGCTGTGCCCGTGTGCTCGAGGCCAATGCGTTTGATGGCGGCTTCGTCCAGACCAATGCTTAATTTCCAAAAGGTGGATTCCATTTGGCACGATCTTCGGGTTTCTCCACAAATCTGAATACCAAGCGACAATCAACGGGTATGCGCCCGTTGATTGTTTTCAGCCTGATTTCGGTGTTGCTGCTCACGTTTTACATCCGCGAGGGCGAGGCAGGACCGATTCATGCCGTGCGTTCGGGCGTAACGACGATTACCTCGCCGGTGCGCTTTGTGGGCTCGGCTGTGGCGGCTCCCTTCAATGCGATCGGCAACGTGTTCTCTAACCTTACGGCGTCGCAGGACACGCTTGACGATCTTAAGAAGCAAAACGAGGAACTGACCTCTAAGGTTGCTGAGCTCTCCGAGGCTCAAAAGACCGCCGAGCGTCTGGAGGGGCTGGTCGGCCTGCAGTCGACCTATAACCTCAAATCGACCGCAGCTCGTATTGTTGGTGCCTCGGGCGATGCCTGGACCTCGACCGTCACCATCGACAAGGGCTCTGCCGACGGCCTTACCATCAACATGCCTGTGACGAGTTCGGCCGGTGTTATCGGCCAGATCATCGAAGTCTCGGCCAAGACGTCCACCGTGCGCCTGATTGGCGACGAGAACTCGGGCGTGTCCGCTATGGTGCAGGACACGCGCGCCCAAGGCATGCTGCAGGGTCAGGCTGACGGCACGCTGCGTCTTGAGTACGTGAGCGTCGACTCCGATGTTAAGGTTGGCGACATCATCGTGACCTCGGGCATTGGCGGTGTGTTCCCCAAGGGTCTACCGCTCGGCACCGTCTCGTCGGTCGAGAAATCGGCAAACGACGTGTACTACACCATTGTGGTGCGCGCCCAGACCACGGCCGAGAACAACGAGGAAGTGCTGGTCATCACCTCGCTGACCGACGAACAGTCGGCCTCGGATGAGGACGTGAGCACGGCCAACAGCACGCCGCAGGGAACGTCGCGCGATGCTGCGACCAAGACGAAGGACGAGAGCTCGGATGACAGTTCCGACACGTCCGAGACGACCGATTCCGGCTCGAGCGAATAGGGGGCATGTCCATGGATCTACACGAGCAGGGGATGAGCTCCCGCACGTTTGTGATCGCCGCCATCGTGTGCGTGCTGCTGCAGGCAGGCCTGGCACCGCAGATCTCCATTGCGGGCGGTCGCGTCAACTTCATGATTATCCTGGTGTGCCTAAGCGTGTTCTCGGGCGACCCGACCCGTGCCGTCGTGTGCGGTTTTTGCAGCGGCTTGTTCTATGACCTGTCCGCTGCCGTGCCGGTGGGCGTTATGTCGCTCCTGCTGACCGTGGGTTCTTTTGCCCTGGTGCACAGCGCCGTCGGTCAGACGGGCGGTACCCCGAGTGCGCGCGGCGTCACTGTGGGCGCCTTTGCGCTCGTCATTAATGTGATTTACAGCATCATCTTGCTGTTTATGGGTTTGGAGACGAGCTTTGTCGTGGCGATCTTCGGCCATGCGCTGCCGTCCTCGATCCTGACGGGTCTGGTTGCCATTCCGTTTTTGATGTCCGGCGTCGTGCCGCAGTCCGGCTATGGATTCTCCGCACGTGGCGGACGCCAGACGGGTATGCGCTTTAAGCCCAAGACCCGCAAGCTCAAATAGGGGAGGCCCGTAGATGTCTTCCCAGTTGACGGTTATTATCGCTGGTATCGTGCTGGTTGTGGCCATCGTGGTCGCGCTGGTCATCATGCGTCGTGGCGATTCCCGTTTTACCTACGATACGCAGCATGGAACGGCCCCACGCGCCACCGAGGGCGAGGGCAATACCGCGGCGACCGCCTTTAAGGGCCGCTTTTCCATCCTCACCACGGGTGTGGGCGCGATGTTTGCGGCGCTCGCCGTCAAGCTGTGGGGCATGCAGATGGTCTCGTCGGACTATTACGAGAAGCAGGCTAATAGCAATCAGACTCGCACCGTTACCACTCCCGCTGTACGCGGCCGCATCCTCGACCGCAATGGCGTGGCGCTTGTCCAGAACCGTCCCTCACTTGCTGTCGTGGCCTACCGCGACCTTGCCGAGGATGAGGTTCTGGTTCGCCATCTTGCCAACGTGCTTGGAATGCCTTACGTGGCGGTCCTTCGCAATATTCAGGACAATACAGAGGGCGCTCAGAGCCTGCATACCATCGCGACGGACGTCCGTCGCTCCACGGTTGCCTATATCAAGGAACACGCCGGCGAGTTCCCGGGCGTCAAGATTGCCGAGCGTACCGAGCGCCAGTATCCATATGGCGAGACGGCATGCCATATCTTGGGCTATACCGGCACCATTACCTCCGAGCAGCTCGAGGCCCAGAATAAGAAAACCTCTGGCGATGATGATGCTTCTGCTGGCAAGATTACGTACCAGTCGGGCGATATCGTGGGCCAGGCGGGCGTTGAGAGCTACTACGAAAACCTGCTGCAGGGTATTCGTGGCGAGCAGACCGTCAAGGTCGATGCCTCGGGCAATGTGACCGGTCAGGCCGGTGCCGTGCCTGCGAAGGCCGGCTCCGACATTAAGCTCACGCTCGACCTTAAGATCCAGCAGGCCTGCGAGACGGCGCTGGCGAGCGCTATCGAGCTTGCCAAGACCACTGGCTACAGCAATGCCGGCAACGGCGCTGTGGTGTGTCTCGATCCCAACAATGGCGAGATCCTGGGCATGGCGAGCCAGCCCAAGTTCGATCCGTCCGTCTTTATCGGCGGCGTCTCAAATGACGTGTGGACCGAGCTCAATGATGACAAGGGTTCGCACCCGCTGCTCAACCGCGCCATTAGCGGACAGTACATGTCGGCCTCGACCATCAAGCCGCTCTCGGCACTGGCCGGTCTTGAGTTTGGAACCTACACGTCGGGGCAGACGACCAACTGCACGGGCTATTGGACGGGTCTGGGCAAGTCGTGGGGCAAGTACTGCTGGTTGCATTCCGGCCACGGCACCATGACGCTGCAGTCGGGTATCGCCAACTCGTGCGACCCTGTCTTCTACGACATGGGCAAGGCGTTCTTTTATGACGAGCAACATCCCGAGGGCCTGCAGGAGGTCTTTCGTCGCTGGGGTCTAGGCAAGACCTGCGGTATCGATCTGCCGAGTGAGGGCGCGGGCCGTATTCCCGATGCCGAGTGGAAAGAGTCGTACTTCACCGACGCCTCTGCCGAGGACCGCAAGTGGAATGCCGGCGATATGACCAACATTGCTATCGGTCAGGGTGACATCCTGGTGACGCCCCTGCAGATGGCGTGCGCCTATATGGGTCTTGCCAACGGCGGCAAACAGTACGTGCCTCACGTGTTTTTGTCTGCCGTGTCGCGCGATGGCGACGGCGATGCCTATAAGTACAACGGCAAGGGCAAGAAGAAGCGCCTGGAGGCCAAGATCAACAGCGATTCGGATTTGGCTCTAGTTCGCAACGGCATGCACGACGTGATTTACACGGCATCGACGTCCCTGGCGGCGCACTTTGGCACCCTGACGCCGCAGGTATACGGCAAGTCGGGCACGGGCGAGAAAAGCGGCGAGGACGAATACGCTTGGTTCTGCGCCTATGCACCGGCCGATGACCCCAAGTATGTCATCGCTACTGTCCTGGAGCAGGGCGGCGGTGGCTCAGATACCGCGATGCATGTCGTGCGCGACGTGCTCGGCGTGATTTATGACGAGCCCGATACCTCTTCGGCCTCGGGCGATTCTTCGGTTCGATAGGAGGTTGCGATGGATTTTTCTCCGGCGGATCTGTTCCGTTCAACCAAAACCGGCTCTCGCAGCAGCCTGGACCGTGTCAACAAGCAACTTTCGGCCTCGCGCGGCACGTTTCGCCAAAAGGTGCATATCGGTGTGCTCGTGGCTACTGTGGCCCTCGTCGCCTACGGTGCCATCATTATCTGGTCGGCTTCGCAGTTTAAGGCCGATGCTTCGTTCTCACGCCATCTGCTGGGAATTGGAATCGGTACGGTGCTGGCGGTGCTGGTCTGGCGTACCGACCTGCGCGGTATTTCCAATTTCTCGACGGCGTTGCTCGTCATCGACCTGATCGTGATCCTCTCGCCCAAGATTCCGGGTCTGTCCTATACAGGCGGTCTGGGCATGACGGGCTGGATCAAGATTCCCGGTATCGGCTTGACATTCCAGCCGGTTGAGCTTGCCAAGCTCATCACCATCTTCTTTATTGCTACGCTTGGCTCGCAGTATAACGGTCGCATCGATACCGTTCGTGACTACGTCAAGCTCTGCGGCATGCTGTCCATTCCGTTTTTGGCCGTCGTTGCCATGGGCGACCTGGGCTCGGGCCTGGTCGTGCTGGTTTCGGGCGCCATCGTCATTTGTATGAGCGGTGCACGCCGCGAATGGGTGCTGTCGACCTTGGCCCTGCTCGTGGGCCTGGTGGCCCTCGTCCTGGCGCTCGATTCGGTCTTTGATTCGTTGCTCGGCCACGATGTGCTCATCAAGCAGTATCAGATGAACCGTCTGACGGTCTTTATCGACCCCGATAATGCCGATTCGGACGATGCCTACAACCTGCAGCAGTCGCTTATCGCCGTTGGCTCGGGCGGCTTCTTTGGTAAGGGCCTGGGGCATGCGACGCAGTCGGCCGGCGGCTTTCTGCCTGAGTTCCACACCGACTTCGTCTTCGCCTTCCTGTCCGAGACCTTTGGCTTTTGCGGTTCCTTTTTGCTCCTGTGCCTCTACGTGCTGCTGATCTTTTCGACGATTCGCGTCGCCTTTAAGTGTGAGTCGCTCTTCTTGCGGCTCTCATGCGTAGGTATCGTCGGCATGTGGGCATTCCAGACTTTCGAAAACATCGGCATGTGCATCGGCATGATGCCGATTACCGGTATTCCGTTACCGTTTATTAGCTTCGGTTCGTCTTCGATGATGATTCAGCTGCTGACGGTGGGTATCGTACAATCCATATGGCGGCATCGTTCGGGCGCCGCGTAACCGCTGGAGGGGTTTGCTATGAAAATTCCCGTAGATAAGCTGACCCGCGCTTTTAAGATGGGCGCGTCCGTTAAGAAGGATTCCGATACGCCGGTGCGCGTCTCGGTCTATCTGGATTCGTCCGCCTCGCGCTTTCTGGCCGAGACGGTGCGTGACGCCTTTGTGCCGCAGACGACCTCGGGCATTGTGCGCGTCGAGCGTCTGGGGGAGGAGCGAATTGCTCCAAAGACCGATACCGATGTGGTGCTGGTGCTCTCGTGTGGTTCCGACCGCTTGGAGAGTGCCGTGCAGGAGCTCGTGATCGCCGGCGCGCCCGTGTGCGTGCTTGCCGAGTCTGCTGTGGAGGTGCCGTTTATCGAGGAGTCCACGCCCATGCTCGGCATGGTAGCGGCAACCGATAAGACGTATCTGCTCGAGACGCTTGCCCGCTGGATTCTCGATCGCACCGACAAGGAAACGGCTTTTGCGGCGAACTTTGCCTTCATGCGCATCGCGGCGGCCAACCGTATCATCACCTCGTGCGCGCTCACCAATATGGCGACCGGTGCACTGGTGTTTTTGCCGGGCGCCGATTATCCCGTTATGGCGCTGGCGCAGGTGGGCATGCTCTTTGAGCTCGCTGCCGTCTTTGGACGCGGCATTAAGCCCGAGCGCGGCTACGAGGTCGCGGGCGTGCTTGCCGGCGGTCTTGTGATCCGCGCGGTTACCCGCGCGCTCGTCAAGCAGACGCCGCATATTGGGTTTGCCGTCAAGGCGCTCACTGCTGCCGCGGGCACCTATGGCATGGGCCGTGCGCTCGTTTCGCTCTACGAGCGCGATGTCGACTACAGCCGTGCCAACGAGGTGGTCACTGCCACGTTCTCCCGCGTTCGCGATCTGGTGACCACGGTCGCGGGCGCTACCCGTCCCATGGCGTCCTATCAGGACGCATCAGATCTCGCTGCTTAGGGGTTTTCCGTTGCGCGTTGCATACCAAGATTGTTTTCATTTAATTGAGCCGTTGCTCGCCAAGGTCGAGAAGCCGAGCCGCTATATCGATCACGAGTGGGGCACGCTTTCCAAGGCCGATGCCGACTACCGTTGCTGCCTGATCTACCCGGATGTGTACGAGGTTGGTCTGCCCAACCAGGGCATCGCCATCCTCTACAACATTCTTAACCAGGCCGAGGGCATCTCTTGCGAGCGTGGCTATGTGCCGTGGCCCGATATGGGTGACGCCATGCGCGAGGCGGGTATTCCGCTGCTCTCGCTCGAGGGTGCAGCGCCGGTCGCTTCGTTTGATATTGTCGGCTTGCATGTTCCGCACGAGATGGCGGTGACGAACTTCCTCGAGGCTCTCGACCTCGCTGGCATTCCGCTGTTAGCGGCCGACCGAGGCGAAGACGACCCCATCATCATCGCCGGTGGTCCCTCGGTGTACAACCCCGAGCCGTACGCGGCCTTCTTCGATGCCATCCTCATCGGTGAGGGCGAGGAATCGCTGCTCGAGACCTGCCAGCTGCATCGCCGCCTGCGTGACGAAGGGGTCCCGCGCGCGCAGATTGTTGAGCAGCTTGCATCCATTGCCGGCAACTACGTGCCGTCGCTCTATGAGGTTCGTCACGACGAGCCCTGCTCGCCGCATGGCTACACCGTGCCGCGTGAGGGCAAGGATGCGCCGACCGTGGTCTACAAGCGCGTCGTCGAGGATTTCGGCGCCACGAATCCGCTGTCGCAGTCGTGCGTGCCCTATGCGCAGTTGGTCCACGACCGTCTGTCTATCGAGATCCTGCGCGGCTGCGCCCGCGGCTGTCGTTTTTGCCAGGCCGGCATGACGTATCGCCCGGTGCGCGAGCGCTCGGCCGACCAGATCGTCTCGTCGGTGATTCAGGGTCTGGAAAAGACTGGCTATGACGAGGTGTCGCTGACCTCGCTCTCCACGACCGACCACTCCTGCATTCGCGACGTGCTCGGCAGGCTCAACCGTCGCCTGGAGGATACGGGTATTCGCGTGTCTATTCCATCGCAGCGCCTGGATTCGTTTGGCGTGGATATGGCCGAGTCGGTCGCCGGCGAAAAGAAGGGCGGCTTGACGTTCGCGCCCGAGGCCGGCAGCCAGCGCATGCGCGACATCATTAACAAGAACGTGACCGAGGAGGACCTGGACCGTGCGGCCAAGGCGGCCTTCGAGGCCGGCTGGAACCGCATGAAGCTCTACTTTATGATGGGCCTTCCCGGCGAGCGCGACGAGGACATCGTGGCCATCGCCAATCTGGCCGATCACGTGCTGGAGCTCGGTCGTTCCGTGGTGCCCAAGGCTCGTCGCGGCTCGATCTCGGTGTCGATCTCGGTTTCGGTCTTTATCCCCAAGGCTGCCACGCCGTTCCAGTGGTGCCCGCAGCTCGACTACGACGACGTCAAGCGTCGCCAGAAGTTGCTTATCACGAGCGTTCGCAACCGTGCCGTCCGCGTGCATTACCACGATGCCGAGACCTCGCTCATCGAGGCCGCGCTGTCCCGCGCCGGTCGTGACATGACGCCCGTCATCATCGACGCTTGGCGCTCGGGCTCTCGCTTTGACGCCTGGGTAGAGCATTTCTCGCTCGATAACTGGAAGGAGGCTGCTGCCAAAAACGGCATCGACCTCAATGAGCTCGTGCACCTGCCCTACGAGTTGGACTGGCGCCTGCCGTGGGAACACGTGAGCCCCGGCTGCACGCGCGGCTTCCTCGAGCGCGAGTACCGTCGCTCGCTCGAGGGCGTCACGACTCCCGACTGCACCCGCACGTCGTGCACCGGCTGCGGAATCTGCCCCACGCTCCACGCCAAGAATGTCTTGATGGGTGATCGCGCATGAGTGAGCGCCTGACCGATAACCCCACGCTCTTTAGACTTCGTGTTCGCTATGGCAAGCGCGATCGCCTTAAGTACCTGGGCCATCTCGAAGTAATCCATACCATTGAGCGCATCGTGCGCCGTGCGGGACTTCCCTATGCCGTCACGCAGGGCTTCTCCCCGCACATGCGCGTGGGCTTCTCTTCGGCGCTACCGGTGGGTACGTCGTCGACCTGCGAGTGGTATGACCTGTTTATGACCGAGTTCGTGGCGCTCGACGAGGCGTTTGGGCGCCTGGCTGCGGCGTCTCCGGCCGATCTGGCGCCCATCGAGGCGGCGTACATCGACGTGCGCACGCCGGCATTGACGGCGCAGCTCACGCGCCTGTCGTATCGCATCGACCTGCATCTGGACCCCGAGGCGCCCGTAAGCGCCGACGAGGTGCGTCGTGCGATCGACACGCTGCGCGCGGACCATGGCATCGACTACGCGCGCGGCAAAAAGAGCAAGCGCTTAGATTTGGATCACACGCTCGTGGGCTATGAGCTCACGGCGGGGGAGCGCCCGGACCATTTGGTGCTCATGCTCGACACCCATGCCGACAACGAGGGCTCCATGCGTCCGGAAATTTTGCTTTCTGCGGCTGATGTTTTGTTGCAGGGCTTGACCCCGGGCGTGGATGCACCTATTGTTTCCACCGGTATGCAAGACCTCGTGACCATCTGCTCCTACGATGTCGAGCGTCAGAATCAAGCATGCGAGGACGACGAGGGCCGACTCGTCAGCCCCATACCTGTGCGAACTTGTGGATTTGCTTCACATACTCGTTGACGGGGGTATTTTCGCCTGCTACTATATTCGGCTGTTGCACTAACTGATGCATGAAGGGCAAGTAAACATGTACGCAATCGTTAACACGGGCGGCAAGCAGTACAAGGTCGCCACCGACGATGTCATCACCGTCGAGAAGATCGAGGGCAATGAGGGCGACAAGGTCACCCTGCCGGTTATCTTCCTCAACGATGGTAAGAAGATCGTCACCGATCCCGACAAGCTGGCCAAGGCCAAGGTTACCGCTCAGATCGTTGAGCAGTTCAAGGGCGAGAAGCAGCTGGTCTTCAAGTTCCACAAGCGCAAGCGCTATCGTCGTCTGAAGGGTCACCGTCAGCAGCTCACCAAGCTGAAGATCGTGAAGGTTCAGGCTACCTCCCGCGCCAAGAAGGCTGTCAAGGCAGAGGCTGAGGCTGTTGCCGAGGCTCCCGTCGCCGAGTAGATTACACTCGTAACGAAAGAGTAGGTATACACAATGGCACACAAAAAAGGACTCGGTTCCTCCCGTAATGGCCGTGACTCCCGCGGTCAGCGCCTTGGCACGAAGCGCTATGCCGGCCAGACGGTAACCACGGGCACGATTCTCGTCCGTCAGCACGGCACGCACATCCACCCGGGTGAGAACGTTGGCCGTGGTAAGGACGACACGCTGTTTGCGCTGGTCGACGGTACCGTTGAGTTCCACAAGGGTATCAAGCACAGGGTCAGCGTACGCCCGCTCGCGAACGCGTAATTCACCCTTCATAGAGCACATATGTGGGAGGCACTTGAGTTTTAGGATTCAAGGGTCTCCCTCTTTTTTGTAGGAGGCGATTCTGTTGTCACAGTTCACCGATATCAGCCGCATTAACGTGTGCGGCGGCGACGGCGGAGCCGGATGCATGTCGTTTAGGCGTGAGGCATTTGTCCCCAAGGGCGGCCCCGATGGTGGCGACGGCGGTCGTGGCGGCAACGTCGTCATCCAGGCCGATGCTCAGCTGTCTTCGTTGATCGATTACCGCTTTAAGCATCACTTCCGCGCCGAGCGCGGCACGCACGGGCAGGGTGCCCGTCGTAACGGTAAAAGCGGCGAGGACCTGATCCTGAAGGTTCCCATGGGCACCGTGGTGCGCGAGCTCGACCCCGAGACGCAGACCCCGATGTTCGAGATTGCCGACCTGGTGCACGACGGCGAGCGCGTTGTCGTGGCGCCCGGTGGCGCCGGCGGTCTGGGCAATACGCACTTTGTGACGTCGGTGCGTCGCGCTCCGGCCTTTGCCCAGCTCGGCGAGCCTGCCGAGGAGCACTGGATCGAGCTCGAGATGAAGCTTATGGCTGATGCCGCGCTTGTGGGCTTTCCCTCGGTGGGTAAGTCATCGCTCATTGCGCGCATGAGTGCCGCCCGCCCCAAGATTGCTGACTACCCGTTTACCACGCTCGTGCCCAATCTGGGCATGGTGCGTGCCGGCGAGTACTCCTATGTCGTTGCCGATGTCCCCGGCCTCATCGAGGGTGCGAGCGAGGGCAAGGGCCTGGGCCATCAGTTCCTGCGCCACATCGAGCGCACGGCACTCATCATGCACGTCGTCGATATGACGGGTGGTTTTGAGGATCGCGATCCGGTCGAGGACTATCGCATCATCAACCGCGAGCTCGAGCAGTATGGCGCCGAGCTTTCGGAGCGTCCGCAGATCGTCGTCGCTAACAAGTGCGATGCGCCGGGCACGGCTGACAAGATTGCCGACCTTAAGCGCGCAGCGCTCGACGATGGCCATATGTTCTTTGCCGTGTCTGCTGTTACGGGCGCCGGTCTCAACACGCTGATGCTTGCCGTGGGCGAGCAGGTGGCTAAGCTCCGCGCCGAGCTGGCGGTTGCTGATGAGCCGGTCGATCTGCGCGACGAGGAGTGGGAGCGCCGCCGTCTGCAGCGCGAGAAGCGTTTCCGCATTGTCCAGGAAGAGCCCGGTGCCTTCCGCGTGGTCGGTCGTGCCATCGAGCGCATGGTCATCCAGACCGACTGGGAAAACGAGGAAGCCGTCATTTACCTGCAGCATAAGTTTGCGCGTATGGGTGTTGACGACGCGCTCGAGAAGGCCGGTTGCCGTGCGGGCGATGAGGTCCGCATTTGCCAGCGCGCCTTCGACTTTGAGGGCGCTGAGGACTTCTCGGAGTACGAGGAGCTCGAGGATGCTGACGAGGACGTTGCCGTTGAAGCCATTGGCGTGGCCGATGCTGCGGATGAGGGCGTCGAGGTTGTCGATGCGGCGGATGCCGCGGGCGATGCCGAGACCTCGGAGGGCGAGTAAGCCATGTCGCTGCGCGGTGGAATCGGTCTGCCCGAGCTTCCTCTAGAGGACGGGCGGGAGTTTAGGCTCGGCATTATGGGCGGCACATTCGACCCGATTCATTACGGGCACTTGGTGACTGCCGAGCAGGCGCGCGAGTCGCTCGACTTGGACGCTGTGCTCTTTATGCCGGCGGGCTCTCCTGCCTTTAAGCTTGACAAGCCGGTGACGCCTGCCGAGGACCGTTATGCCATGACGGTCCTCGCCACCGCCGCGAACCCGGCCTTTTTGGCGAGCCGGTTCGAGATCGACCGTCCGGGCGTAACCTATACGGCCGATACGCTTCATGCCCTTCGCGACTTTTACCCGCCGCAGGTAAAGCTCTACTTTATTACGGGCGCCGACGCGATTATCGATATTGTGACTTGGCATGATGCCGAACGAATCGCTGAGCTTGCTACCTTTATTGCGGCGACACGACCGGGCTTTGATATCGATACGGCGCGTGCCCGAATCAAAGAGTCGGGGCTGCCGTTCGATGTGCGCTATATTCAGATTCCGGCGCTGGCGATCAGCTCGACGAACATTCGCAAGCGAGTTGCCCGCGGCATGAGCGTGCGCTATCTTACGAGCGAGTCCGTGCTCGGCTACATTCGCAAACGCAGGCTATATGCCGATTTGGGCCAAGAAGATTTTGAGTGATGGGGGTCTACGTTGTCGGTAGAGGATCAGTTTGAGGGCGATGAGCGCGCGCTGCTCAAGCACATTCAAGAGCTGCTCGATGTTCGCATGAAGGATAAGCGCAAGCGCTATGTGCATTCGCTGGGTGTTGCCGAGACCGCACTTCATCTGGCCGAGGTCTACGGCGTTGACCGCTTTGATGCCGCTGCCGCCGGCCTGATCCATGACTGGGACAAAGTGCTCTCCGACGACGAGCTGGTCACGCGCGCTCTGCATTACGGCATTAAGATTGCCGGCTCTCCTTCCGCCGCGACGCCGCTTTTGCATGGCCCGGTTGCCGCCTATGAGCTTCCGCAGCTTTTCCCCGAGTTGTCTCCGGCCGTTTTCCAGGCTGTCGACCGTCACACCGTGGGTGCCTGCGACATGACGCCGCTCGATATGGTGGTCTTTGTGGCCGATGCCATCGAGCCCAACCGCCACGGCGACTATGCCCATGCGTTGCGTAAGATGGTGGGGAAGTCCTCGCTCGACGAGTTGTTCTTCTCCTGTTTTGCGCAGGGTTTGGTCTATGTGATCCAATCCGGGCGTTATCTTTATCCCACGGCTATTACGATTTACAACCATTACGCCCAGCTGCGCTAGCTCGGGCTGTCTAGAAAGAGGTATTCCATGGCCGACGAGACCATGACCGACGAGCAGATTCTTGAAGGTGTGGAGCACAAGAGCTTCGTCGCCACGTCCGACCGCACTGCCGCCTCGCTGTCCGCGAGCGGTGTCGCCGCCGAGGATGTCGCCCGCGCCGCCGCGCAGGCCGCCTACGACAAGAAGGGCGAGGACGTTCAGGTGCTCGACCTGACCGAGCTTTCCGACGTATGCGACTACTTTGTGCTTGCCACCGGTACCAACAACCGCCAGGTCGATTCTATTGTCGACGAGATCGAGGAGAAGGTCGCCGAGGCTTGCGGTGAGCACCCGTTCTCCATCGAGGGTCGCGAGCAGAAGACCTGGATGCTCATGGACTATGGTTCGGTTGTCGTCCACGTCTTCACTCCCGAGGCGCGCGACTTCTACCGTCTCGAAAAGCTCTGGGGTGACGCTCCCCAGCTCCCCCTCAACCTCCTCTAGTAGCTCATTTGAGACGGGGTTTAGCTACCCTCACGCATATCGCCGGGCAGGTGCGGTTTTCCGCACCTGCCCGGCTTTCTTTTTGCCCAAAGGCGGTTAATCGTTGAAGCGGGATTGGCGGCCGAAGGAAAGGGCGGTGTCGCCGAATTTGTCTCGGACGGCGTCGATGGCGACGGAGAGGTCGCGGCGGTCGCTGGATTGGGCTCCGCGGTCATCGATCTCGCAGAACAGGTCAGTCTGGATGCCGCCTTGGTGGTCGAAGTCGCTCATGCCGATGCCCGCTAAGCGAACATGCATGCCATCCTGCCAGATGTTGTCGAGCAGTTCGAGTGCAACCGCCACGAAGATGTTCTCATCGTCGGTCGGATGAGGCAGCCGGCGCTGTGCCGTACGCCCGCTGCCATACGAATACTTAAGCTTGAGCGTTACCGTGGCACCCGTCAGCCCCTGACGGCGCAGGCGGCGTCCCACTGACTCTCCCAACAGCGCAATCGCCGCCTCAATATCCCCACGCTCAGTCAAATCTTTAGCAAAGGTGCGTTCATTGCTGACCGACTTGACCTCGCGCTCTTCATCGAGACTCGTGACTTCAGAGATTTCGAGTCCCAGCGCACGCTGGCGCATGCGTTCGCCGTTGACGCCAAAAATAGAGGCCAGTGTGGACTCCGACGCACGTGATAGCTCGCCGAGGGTGTAGATGCGCATGCGGCGCAGTCGCTCCTCGGCCGAGCGTCCGATGCCGCTCATGGCAGATACCGGCAGCGCGGCCAAAAAGCGCTGCTCGGTTCCGGGGCGCACAATCGTCAATCCAAACGGCTTGTCACGCTCGCTTGCGATCTTTGCGACCGTCTTGTTGCAGCCCACGCCAATGGAACAGGTCACTCCCAGTCCTGCCACGCGGTCGCTTATGCGTCGCGCAACCAGCAGCGGGTCTTCGGGCGCAAAGCGACCCGGTGTGATATCGATAAAGGCTTCGTCGATGGATACGCGTTCAACGCGCGGGGTCTCGTCAGCGAGAATTGCCATGACCTGCGCGCTGACCTCACGATAGCGATCAAAATGCCCATGCGTCCAAATGGCTTGCGGGCACAAGCGCCGCGCCTCGGCCGAGGCCATGGCAGAGTGCACGCCAAAGCGACGTGCCTCATATGAACACGTGGACACGACGCCACGCGAATCGGCGTCTCCGCCCACGATGAGCGGTTTTCCGCGCCATTCGGGATGATCGAGCATCTCCACGCTCGCAAAAAACGCATCGAGGTCCATCAGGCCCACCGCCGGACCCGTCCAGGGAGGCGGCGTGACGCCCATGGCATCCTCATAACCGTATGTATGTTCGCGTCTTTCCATGTCATGAGTATACCGCGCAGCTCATGTGGGGTGCGTGTATGTGCTTGCAAATCCCGAATTCTTGTCTAAGATATGGATTTGCCCTCGACTACACCGAAGAAGTTGGTCTCACGGACTTCACCTGCCCGCGTCGATGGCGTATTATGTTCAACTGTTTGTTTGTAGTTGCAGCCTAAAGCTGCTTGGTTGGAGGAGTTTCCTTTGGCAGTCAAGATTCGCCTTGCTCGTCACGGCGCTAAGAAGCGTCCGTACTACCGTGTCGTCGTCGCCGATTCCCGCGCCCCGCGTGACGGTCGTATCATCGAGGAGGTTGGCCGCTACAACCCGATGACCGCCCCCAAGACCATCAACCTCGACCTCGAGAAGATTGCCGACTGGCAGTCCAAGGGCGCTCAGCTCACCGACGCCGTCGCCGCTCTGGTCAAGGCCGCCAACGAGGGCGAGAAGACCGAGACCGTCGTCAAGAAGTCCAAGAAGCAGCTCGCCAAAGAGGCCGAGGCCGCTAAGGCTGCCGCTGAGGCCGCTGAGGGCGCCGAGGAGTAAATCGTGCCTGAGGTTGACGCTGCACAGCTCGAGGGTGAGGCAATGCTCTCAGATCGCATCGCCGATCTCGTCGAATATCTCGTTGTTCAGATCGTCGACGACCCGGATTCCGTGAGCCTTGAGGTCATCGATGGTGATGACGCCTCTACGATTGAGGTTTCGGTCGCCGAGGATGACGTCGCTAAGGTCATCGGCCGTCGTGGCCGTACCATCAAGGCCATTCGCACGCTCGCCCGTGCGCTGGCCGCTCGCCTCGACACTGCTGTCGAGGTAGAGGTTCTGGGCTAGGACCTTGAGGTCCCAGTACAAAAACATCGCCCGTGTGGTCAAGCCGCACGGAAGGAAGGGGGAGGTCCTCGCGCAGCCGCTGCGGGGGCTTCCTTCTGTATTAGAGCCTGGTATGCGCGTAGCCCTGACGCCGCCGGCGCTCAAGCGCGACCGCTTTTGCACGGTCGTGTCCGTCACCGATACGGGCGATGGCGATCTGGTCTCGTTTGAGGGCATTGACGACTTGACGGCCGCCGAGGGCATCACGGGATGCTACGTGCTGGCAAATCGTGACGATTTTGAGCTCGATTCGCTCGACGCTGCCTATACCGACCTGATGGGTCGCGAGGTGGTCGACGAGCGCTTCGGTTCGCTCGGCATGATTGTCGAGATCATGTCGACGCCCGCTAACGATGTTTGGGTTGTCGAGGGTGATCGGTACGGCGAGGTACTGATTCCCGTGATCGAGCAGGTCGTGCTCGATCTTCCCGATGCAGGAACAATTTCCGTCCACGTGATGGACGGCCTGATCGATATGGACAAGTAGGGAGGACAACATGCTGATCGAGACCCTTTCGGTCTTTCCCGAGATGTTTGAGCCCGTCATGTCCACGTCGATTTTGGGCCGCGCCCGCAAGGCCGGCCTTTTTGATTTTAAGGCGTATAACCTGCGCGACTGGACGCACGACCGCCATCGTACCGTCGATGACGAGCCGTACGGCGGCGGGCAGGGCATGCTCATGAAGGTCGAGCCTATCGCAGAGGCCATCGAGGCCATTAGCGCAGAGGGTCCCAAGCCGACGGTGGTGTTTTTTACCCCCTGTGGCGAGCCCTTTACGCAGCATGTGGCCGAGCGCCTGCTCAAAAGCGAGCGTCTGCTGTTTGTGTGCAGTCGCTACGAGGGCGTCGACGAGCGTGCGTATGCGTATGCCGATGAGCGTCTGTCGATCGGCGACTATGTGCTTACGGGCGGCGAACTTCCCGCTATGGTCGTTGCCGATGCCGTCGTACGCCTCATTCCCGGCGCCCTTGGTGACGAGATGAGCAACGTCGACGAGTCGTTCTCGACCGCCGAGGACGGAGGCCTGCTCGAGTACGCGCAGTACACCCGTCCTGCCGAGTTCAACGGCGAGGGCGTGCCTCCGGTGCTTGTGAGCGGCGATCACGCCAAGGTCGATGCCTGGCGTCGCAAGAACGCCATCGAGCGCACCTGCCGCTGGCGTCCCGACCTGATCGAGACGGCGCGGCTCACGCCCGAGGAGCGCGCTTACGCGCAGGAGATTCTTGACGCTTCGTATTCGCAGAGCGAGGAGTGAGTATGGTTCCTACGCAACATTCCGCGTTGAGGGGCGTTTTTGAGTGGATCGCGGTCATCGCGATCGCGCTGGTCGCCACCTTCCTGATTCGCTCGTTTGTGGTCGAGCCCTTTGTGGTGCCCACCGGCTCCATGGAGTCCACGATCGAGATTGGCGACCAGATCTTGGCACAAAAGGTGAGCCTCGAGCTCGGTCAGCCCGTCAAGCAGGGCGATATCGTGGTGTTTCACAACCCCGATGGCACCTCCGAGCATGATGTTCTTGTCAAGCGCGTTATTGCCACGGCCGGCCAGACGGTCGACCTGCAGGATGGCAAGGTGGTCGTTGACGGCCAAGCGCTCGACGAGGACTATACGACGGGCATGAGCTGGCCACTTTCGGTCCAAGCGCCCGGCGCTCAGGTAAGCTATCCCTACACCGTTCCCGACGGGTGCGTGTGGGTGATGGGCGACAACCGCGAAAACTCTGCCGACTCACGCTACTTTGGTCCCGTCGATCGCTCTGATTTGATCGCTGTGGCACTCGTTCGCTACTGGCCGCTCAACCGCATCGGCGCTATCGACTAAAAACCGCTATAGTACAGTACCTAACCGTGTAATCGTTTCGACGAGGGGATATTAGAGGCATGAACGCTTCATCGCTTTCCTTCCAAGACATCATCCTGCGCCTCCAGCAGTACTGGGGCGAGCAGGGCTGCGTCATTATGCAGCCCTATGACTCCGAGGTCGGTGCCGGTACCTTCCATACCGCGACCACGCTGCGCTCGCTCGGTCCCGCCGAGTGGCGCACCTGCTATGCGCAGCCCTGCCGCCGTCCCGCCGACGGCCGCTACGGCGAGAACCCCAACCGCATGCAGCACTACTATCAGTTCCAGGTGCTCATCAAGCCCTCGCCGGTCAACGCCCAGGAGCTCTACCTGGGTTCGCTGGCCGCCATTGGCCTGGACCCCAACGACCATGACGTCCGCTTTGTCGAGGACGACTGGGAGAGCCCGACCCTTGGCGCCTGGGGCCTTGGCTGGGAGGTCTGGCTCAATGGCATGGAGGTCACGCAGTTTACGTACTTCCAGCAGGTGGGCGGCATCGAGGTTGATCCCGTGCCCGTCGAGATCACCTATGGTCTGGAGCGTATCGCCATGTACGCCCAGGGCGTCAACTCGGTCTACGACCTGGTGTGGAGCTACCTGCCCGACGGCACGCCCATGACCTATGGCGACGTGTTCCTCGAGAACGAGCGCGAGTTCAGTGCCTATAACTTTGAGGTCGCCAACGTGGAGATGATGCGTCAGAAGTTTGACGACTACGAGGCCGAGTGCCACTCCTGCCTGGAGCGCAAGCTGCCGCTGCCGGCATATGACTGCGTCATGAAGTGCAGCCACGCTTTCAACCTGCTCGATGCCCGCGGCGCGCTGTCCGCGGTCGAGCGTGCCAACTACATCCTGCGCGTCCGCGCCGTCGCCAAGGCGTGCTGCGAGGCCTACATGGCTGAGGTCGCCGGAGTCAACGAGAATGCCGACCAGGAAGGCGAGGTGGCGTAAGCCATGGCAGACGCTAAGGATTTCCTGTTTGAGATCGGTACGGAGGAAATGCCCTCCGCACCGCTGAACAATGCCGTCAAGCAGCTTGGCACCATGATCGCCAAGGGTCTCGACGAGGCCGGCCTGGCCCACGGCGAGGTCCGCGTGATCTCGAGCCCGCGTCGTCTGGCCGCGCTCGTTGCCGATGTCGCCACCGCGACCGATGAGGTCCACGAGGTCAAGCGTGGCCCCGCGGCCAACATCGCCTTCGACGCCGACGGCAACGCCAGCAAGGCCGCCCAGGGTTTTGCCCGCAAGTGCGGCGTGGCTGCCGAGGACCTGGTGCGTCGCGAGGACACCGACGGCCGCGAGTACGTCTTTGCCGAGAAGAACATTCCTTCTGCCCCGGCCACCCCGATCCTGACGGCCCTGTGCGAGAAGACCATCGCCGGCCTGCAGTGGCCCAACTACCGTTCTCAGCGCTGGGGCCACGAGCACGCTGCGTTCGTGCGTCCGGTCCGCTGGATCTGCTGCCTTCTGGGCGAGGACGTCGTGCCCGTGTCGTTTGCCGACGTGACGAGCGGCAATACCACGCGCGGCCATCGCGTCCTGGGTCCCGGTGACCATGTGGTCGCCAGCCCCGCCGTCTACGAGCAGGTGCTCGAGAACGCCGGTGTGCTCTCCGCCGAGCGCCGCCGTGAAGCCATCCTCGCCGGTATCGCCGAGGTCGAGGCCGCCCGTCCCGGCTGCCACGTCGATACGCCCAAGAAGGTCTTCGAGGAGGTCATCAACCTCTGCGAGTGGCCGACGGTCCTTGTCGGTACCTTCGATGAGGAGTTCCTCAAGGTTCCGCACGAGATTATCTGCGAGTCCATGCTCACCAACCAGCGCTACTTCCCGATCTATGACTGCGAGGGCAAGCTGACGCGTGAGTTCGTGATCGTCTCCAACAGCA
>URTZ01000014.1 GCA_900550825.1 uncultured Collinsella sp.
ACGCCGTGGAAGTTGAAGCCGCCGGTGCCCAGGTTGGGGCAGGGCAGGCCGCGGAACGACAGCTGCGCACCGTCGGTACCACCGCGAATCGGCAGCACCTGGGGCTCAATGCCGCAGGCAAGGTAGGCTTCCTTGGCGACATCGATAAGCTCGGGGTAGTCACGCACGATCTCGGCCATGTTGCGGTACTGCTGCTTGATCTCGACCGTCACGAGTTCCTCGCCCAGGCGCTGGTTGAGCAGTGCTGCGGCGGCATCCATCAGCTCGAGCTTCTGCTGGAACTTGGCGGCATCGTGATCACGGACGATATAGCGCGCCGTGGCATGGTCGACCGTTGCCGAGACGCCCTCAAGGTGATAGAAGCCCTCGTAGCCCTCGGTGTATTCCGGACGCTGCTCGTAGGGGAGCAGGGCATTGAAGTCGCAGAACAGATTGCCCGCGTTGACCATGCGGCCCTTGGCGTCACCGGGATGGATGGACTGGCCCTCAAAGCGAACGGTTGCCTCGGCGGCGTTAAAGCACTCCCACTCCAGCTCGCCAATGGGACCGCCGTCGACCGTGTAAGCGTACTTGCAGCCAAAGGCCTCGATGTCCAACAGCTCGGCGCCGTGACCGATTTCTTCGTCTGGGCAAAAACAAATGCCGAGTGCGGGGTGGGGCAGCGAGGGGTCCTGAGCGATACGCGCGACAAGCGCCATGATCTCGGCGACGCCGGCCTTGTCGTCGGCGCCCAGCAGCGTGGTGCCGTCACTGCAGACCAAGTCCTCACCCACAAGGTCGTTCAGGGCGGGAAGCTTGGCGGTGCTCATGGCCACGGGCTTGCCGTCAACGGTACCGCAGACCAGGTCGCCGCCTTCGTAGCGCACGATGTGCGGCTTCACGCCGGCGCCCGGCGCAACCTCGGTGGTGTCGAGGTGCGCGATCAGGCCCAGGGCGGGCTTGTCCTCCGCGCCCGCGCTCGCAGGAATATGCGCGCAGACGTAGGCATGCTCGGTCACATGGGCATCGGCCGCGCCGAGCTCGCGCAGCTCCTCGGTCAGCACATTAGCAAGGTCAAACTGAACGGTGCTCGAAGGCACCTGGTCGCAGTTTGCATCCTCGGATTGCGTGTTGATTTGGACGTAGCGCAAAAAGCGCTCAAGGACGTCGGGGTTCGTGGTGTTGTTTTCCATAAAGACCGCTCCAATCTTGGTCGTCGTGTGCAACAAGAACTCTAGCACGGTATGCCACAGCATGCCGCGACGGGCGGATGGGGTAGAATCAGCCTTTGAAAGCAGAAGGGACGGAAGGTCATGGATACGACAAATAGCTCGCGCGAGCTGCACCTAACGGTGGCGAACGAAGACTACTTGGAGTGCATGGTTCGCATCGAAAACGAAGAAGGGGAGACCAATGGCGTGCGATCGGTCGACATCGCGCAGCGTCTTGGTGTCTCCAAGGCATCGGTCAATAAGGCGGTTTCGGCGCTTAAGGCGTCCGAGCTTGTCGAGCAATCGCATTACGGCAAGGTCATCCTGACCGACCGTGGTCGCGAGGTCGGCACGGCAATCTGGTACCGTCATCGCCTTATCCGCACGTTTTTGGTCCAGGAGCTTGGCGTCGATTTTGAGCGGGCCGATTCCGAGGCGTGCATGATGGAACATGCGCTTTCCGAGGACACGATGAGCCGCTGGCTCGCCTATCTCGAAAAACAGGGAATCAGCGTCGAGGAATAGCGAAACACATATATGGATACGAGTTATTACAACCGCTTTGGTGCCGAGGAACTTGCGCGCCGCTTGTCGAGCGAGACCTTGTTGGCGCAGGGCCCCATGGGCAGTGTCTTGTTGAGTGAGTACGATGCCGCCGACATTCCACCGGCGTTTTGGAATCTGGCAGAGCCGCAGACCGTTTCTCGTATCCATCGCCTGTATGTCGCCGCCGGTGCGCAGGTGCTCATTACCAATACCTTTCAGGCATCAAGCTATGCCCTCAAGCAAGATCAGATTACGCCGTCCGTGGCTGAGGTCAATCGCGGTGCCGTCGACGATGCGCGCCAGGCGCACCCTCAGCTGCTGCTGGGCTCGATGGGCCCGATCGGCATTGAGTGGTTTGCCGAAGACTCTACCGAGTATCGAGAAATCCGAGGCATTTCGCGAGAGCAGGCATACGCCCTGCTCAATGCTGGTGTTGACGGTCTGCTGATTGAGACGGTGACATCTATCCGTAATTTGCAGCCCATGCTTGCCGGCGCCCAGGATGCCGCCGACGGCATGCCTGTTTTGGTGAGTTTTGTCGTTGACGATAAAGGCGACCTGTTGGGCGATGGCCTCAACATCGAGGCAGCCGTTTTGTACGCCGAAAAACACGGCGCAAATTCGGTTGGTGTTAATTGCTGTTCGCTTGCGGCCGCGAACGCGGCGGTGCCCAGGATGGTTGCATCGGCGACTACTCCCGTCACGGTGCGTCCCAACGTAGGCGATCCGGTCCAGACTCAGGATGGCCCCGTATGGCACGAGAACCCCGAAGCTTTCGCGCGCGCATGCATCGAATGGAGACATGCCGGTGCCGCAATGGTGGGCAGTTGCTGTGGAACCACGGCAATCACTACGGCCGCGATGGCCGAGGCGCTCGATATATAAAGGGCAAAACCGCTCCATACGGGGCGGTTTTTTTTATTGCCTGCATGTCCTCGGCAGCATTTGCCCAAATGGTGAATGCTGGTGCCGGCAGGTTGCCGAGTGCATGTTGCGGGTATACCCCATGCGTACCATGATCCAAACACTGTGAGGTGTCTGCGCGTGTGCGCGATAATTCATTTTGGAACTGACGGTTGGCGCGCTCGCGTCGATGAGGACTTCACTGCCGATAACGTTGCCCGTATCGCCGATGCCGTCGGCGAGTTGTGGCAAAAGACCAATCCGGGCAAAACGGTATATATAGGGTTCGACACCCGGCCCCTGGCGCGCGAGTTCGCTGAGCTTGCGGCGGGCGTGCTAGCAGCGCACGGGCTAGACGCCGTGCTCGCTTCGCGACCTGTCCCGACCCCTGCCCTTACGTGGGCGGCGGCTTATGACGGTGAAGCGTGCGGCGCGCTCATGGTGACGGGGTCCCATCATCCGCAGGGCTATCTGTGCCTCAAGATTCGCATGGGTGACGGCTCGACCGCCAACCAGGATGTCATCGAAGAGCTCGAAGAGACTATGGCTCCCGAGCCAATGGGGATCGAGGGGCAATATCGCACCGCGGATATCATTCCTGACTATATGCAGGCGGTGGCATCATTTGTCGATGCCGAAGCCATCCGCGCCGCGCACTTGCGCGTGGTTGTCGATCCCATGGGCGGCGCAGCCCAGGGCTATCTAGCCGACTTGCTGCGCGAGCTTGGCGTTGAGGTGCACGAGATTCACGCCGGGCAGGCGTCTGACCAAGAAGATATCTGCCCCGACCCCGTTGAACCGTGGGTGGACGCTTGCGAGCGCACGGTTATCGAGGACGGAGCTTGCGCTGGCCTGGTGACCGACGGCGACGCCGACCGTATCGGCGCGGTTGACGAGCGCGGCAGATATATACATCCGCATCAGATCATGGCGCTCGTTTTGGGCGACTTAGTTCAATTTCGTAACTTGGAGGGGCGCGTCGTCGTCAACCTTTCATGCTCGACGCTCGTGCGTCGCATTGCCGAGGCGCTTGGCTGCCGCGTGACCGTCAAACCAGTCGGTTTCAAATATATAGCGGCGGAGATGAAGAAGGGCGGCGTCCTCATAGGCGGCGAAGAAGCCGGTGGTATCGGCATCGCCGCGCATATGCCCGAGCGCGATGGAATCCTCGCCTGTCTGATTCTGTGTGAGCTTATGGCAAAGACGGACGCGCCTTTGGGCGTTCTGGTCGACCAACTCGAGGACAGTTTTGGTAAGACGAGTTACGGTCGACGCGACTTGCGCCTTGAGGCCGAAGATGCCGAAACGTTACGAACCCTGCTGCCGGGCGTAAACCCCAAGTCGATTTGTGGCAAGGTGCCGCAAAACGTTAGTCATATGGACGGCTTGCGTCTGTCATTCGAGGATGACACGTGGCTGCTGGTCCGTCCTAGCGGGACCGAACCAGTGGTGCGCGTCTACGCCGAGGGGTTCTCGGTGGAAGAACGTGATGAGTTGCTCGATGCTGGCTGTGCTTTAGCTAGGGGGACGTATCCGCTTTAACCATGAGACTGCCTTATATAAAGAGATGCTCGGCGAGCGGTAGTTAACGGCTGGCAAACGTTAGTCGGATCACAAGATGTGTAGGAAATGTGTACGCCCAGATTCCCGCCCACGGCGCCCCTCCGGTCTGGCAATATATCTCCTTGCCGCGCGGCCCGGTCGGACCGGATCAGCCGCGCAGGCGTGCACCTTGAGAACCGGATACTGCGAGGATGGACACTCACTTCAGTGTCGCATCCGGGCAGACATCGAACCATTTGAAATGGTCTAACTTGGATTTGTTTTTCGCAAGGCCGCCGAGAGGCGGCCCCGAGAAATTCCTTTTCCTATCTAATAGAACCATATGAATCGAACGGAACCGATCAGCGATGACTGAGAGGACCGGACGGGCTCGAAGCCCATATATTTTGGACGGAGAGTTCGATCCTGGCTCAGGATGAACGCTGGCGGCGCGCCTAACACATGCAAGTCGAACGGCACCTATCTTCGGATAGAAGCGAGTGGCGAACGGCTGAGTAACACGTGGAGAACCTGCCCCCTCCCCCGGGATAGCCGCCCGAAAGGACGGGTAATACCGGATACCCCGGGGTGCCGCATGGCACCCCGGCTAAAGCCCCGACGGGAGGGGATGGCTCCGCGGCCCATCAGGTAGACGGCGGGGTGACGGCCCACCGTGCCGACAACGGGTAGCCGGGTTGAGAGACCGACCGGCCAGATTGGGACTGAGACACGGCCCAGACTCCTACGGGAGGCAGCAGTGGGGAATCTTGCGCAATGGGGGGAACCCTGACGCAGCGACGCCGCGTGCGGGACGGAGGCCTTCGGGTCGTAAACCGCTTTCAGCAGGGAAGAGTCAAGACTGTACCTGCAGAAGAAGCCCCGGCTAACTACGTGCCAGCAGCCGCGGTAATACGTAGGGGGCGAGCGTTATCCGGATTCATTGGGCGTAAAGCGCGCGTAGGCGGCCCGGCAGGCCGGGGGTCGAAGCGGGGGGCTCAACCCCCCGAAGCCCCCGGAACCTCCGCGGCTTGGGTCCGGTAGGGGAGGGTGGAACACCCGGTGTAGCGGTGGAATGCGCAGATATCGGGTGGAACACCGGTGGCGAAGGCGGCCCTCTGGGCCGAGACCGACGCTGAGGCGCGAAAGCTGGGGGAGCGAACAGGATTAGATACCCTGGTAGTCCCAGCCGTAAACGATGGACGCTAGGTGTGGGGGGACGATCCCCCCGTGCCGCAGCCAACGCATTAAGCGTCCCGCCTGGGGAGTACGGCCGCAAGGCTAAAACTCAAAGGAATTGACGGGGGCCCGCACAAGCAGCGGAGCATGTGGCTTAATTCGAAGCAACGCGAAGAACCTTACCAGGGCTTGACATATGGGTGAAGCGGGGGAGACCCCGTGGCCGAGAGGAGCCCATACAGGTGGTGCATGGCTGTCGTCAGCTCGTGTCGTGAGATGTTGGGTTAAGTCCCGCAACGAGCGCAACCCCCGCCGCGTGTTGCCATCGGGTGATGCCGGGAACCCACGCGGGACCGCCGCCGTCAAGGCGGAGGAGGGCGGGGACGACGTCAAGTCATCATGCCCCTTATGCCCTGGGCTGCACACGTGCTACAATGGCCGGTACAGAGGGATGCCACCCCGCGAGGGGGAGCGGATCCCGGAAAGCCGGCCCCAGTTCGGATTGGGGGCTGCAACCCGCCCCCATGAAGTCGGAGTTGCTAGTAATCGCGGATCAGCATGCCGCGGTGAATGCGTTCCCGGGCCTTGTACACACCGCCCGTCACACCACCCGAGTCGTCTGCACCCGAAGTCGCCGGCCCAACCGAGAGGGGGGAGGCGCCGAAGGTGTGGAGGGTGAGGGGGGTGAAGTCGTAACAAGGTAGCCGTACCGGAAGGTGCGGCTGGATCACCTCCTTTCTAGGGAGATAAATCTTCTAGAGAGAAAACACTTTAACTCGAATAGAGGGCAGGAGCCCGTCCGGTGGATGTCGCCCGCGATGAAGTCCCCGCAGCACCCGGTCCCCGGGGTCGCACCCGCGTACCTTGAGAGCCGCATAGCGATAGGAGAGAGATGGAAGATCCAATTCTTCCAGACTCGATTCTTTTCTGCGATTTATCAGACAGAATGATAGCAATCATTCATCCGATCCAAACAAGAAGAATTCACTTATTTATGAGTGAGGAGCATCTGATCGCGAGCACAGTGAAACGGACTGTGCCGCGGTATGAGATACCCGAATTGCGACATACGAGCGCTATTCATGATATCGATTAATTAACTTTAGCGACACGTGGATATCCCGCGGGCCCGATGCGGTCCCGCAAGATACCACGGGCGCACGGCGGATGCCTTGGCACAGGGAGCCGATGAAGGACGCGGCAAGCTGCGATAATCCCCGGCGAGGAGCACACATCCTTCGACCCGGGGGTCTCCGAATGGGCGAACCCATGCACAGCAGTGTGCATATCCCCACCCCGAACACATAGGGGCGGGGAGGACAACCCGGGGAACTGAAACATCTAAGTACCCGGAGGAGAGGAAATCAATCTCGAGACTCCCCGAGTAGCGGCGAGCGAAAGGGGACCGATGGCCAAACCGTCGAGCGGGCATACCCGGCAGGGGTTCCGCCGACGGGGTTGCAGGGCCGCGCATCCGGGGGCTGCCGCCCCCGGGCGCAGGTCCGGCTGGGGAGCGGAACGGCATGGGAGGGCCGGCCGCAGCGGGTGACAGCCCCGTACGCGAACCCAGACCGGACGGCGCGACGCGGTCCCTGAGTAGGGCCGGGCACGTGAAACCCGGTCCGAACCTGGGTGGACCACCATCCAAGCCTGAGTACTACCCTGTGACCGATAGCGCACCAGTACCGTGAGGGAAAGGTGAAAAGCACCCCGGGAGGGGAGTGAAACAGTACCTGAAACCGTGCGCCCACGAGCAGTCGGAGCACCTTTATGGTGTGACGGCGTGCCTTTTGTAGAATGAGCCAGCGAGTCGCTGGCGCGGGGCGAGGTTAACCGAAAGGGAGCCGGAGCGAAAGCGAGCCTTAACAGGGCGACTTGAGTCCCGCGCCGCGGACGCGAAGCCGGGTGAGCTATCCGTGGGCAGGCTGAAGCGGGGGTAAGACCCCGTGGAGGGCCGAACGCACGTCGGTTGAAAACGGCGGCGATGACCTGCGGATAGGGGTGAAAGGCCAATCAAACCCGGAGATATCTCGTTCTCCCCGAAATAGCTTTAGGGCTAGCGTCGCGCGTTCACCGCCGGAGGTAGAGCACCGGATGGACGAGGGGGCTTCGCCGCCTACCGAATCCAACCGAACTCCGAATGCCGGCGGCCCAGAGCGCGGCAGTCAGAGCATGTGGGCTAAGCTGTGTGCTCGAGAGGGAAACAGCCCGGACCGCCCGCTAAGGTCCCCAAGTTCCAGCCGAGTGGCAAAGGATGTGCGTCCGCCCAGACAACCAGGATGTTGGCTTAGAAGCAGCCATGCATTCAAAGAGTGCGTAACAGCTCACTGGTCGAGTGGACATGCGCCGACAATACACGGGGCTAAGCTGGACACCGAAGCGGCGGGATTTTAATTCATTAGAATCGGTAGGGGAGCTTCCCATGGGCGGAGAAGCCGGAGGGCGACCGACGGTGGAGCGCATGGGAGTGAGAATGCTGGCATGAGTAGCGAGAGACGAGAGAGTAACTCGTCCGCCGTGAACCCGAGGTTTCCTGGGCAAGGCTAATCCTCCCAGGGTCAGTCGGGGGCTAAGGCGAGGCCGGTAGGCGTAGCCGACGCGCAGCAGGCAGACATTCCTGCACCGCGCACGCGGCGCTACGACCGACGGGGCGACGGATGGGGGTGGCTCGGCGGGGTTCTGGACGTCCCCGTGATGGAGCGCGGCCCGCGGACCAGGGAAATCCGGTCCGCAGAAGGGCGAGGCTCCGGACGAAGCGACTGAGCGAAGCGAGTGAGCCCGAGGTCCCTAGAAAAACCCCTAGGCAGGCGCGTGCGCGCCCGTACCGCAAACCGACACAGGTGGGTGGGTAGAACATACCGAGGCGATCGGGTCAACCATGGTCAAGGAACTCGGCACAATGGCCCCGTAACTTCGGGAGAAGGGGTGCCCGCGCGTACGTGAACCGGCTTGCCCGGGGAGCGGAGGCGGGCCGCAGTGGAGAGGCCCAAGCGACTGTTTACCAAAAACACAGGACTCTGCAGAAGCCGCAAGGCGACGTATAGGGTCTGACGCCTGCCCGGTGCCGGAAGGTCACGCGGAGGAGTTAGCCATTTCGGCGAAGCCCCGAAGCCAAGCCCCGGTAAACGGCGGCCGTAACTATAACGGTCCTAAGGTAGCGAAATTCCTTGTCGGGTAAGTTCCGACCTGCACGAAAGGCGCAACGACTTGGGCGCTGTCTCGACCATGGACCCGGTGAAATTGCACTGGTCGTGAAGATGCGACTTACCCGCGGAAGGACGGAAAGACCCCGTGAACCTTCACTGCAGCTTGGCATTGGCCGCTGGTCCCGCGTGTAGAGGATAGGCAGGAGGCATCGATCCGGAGGCGCCAGCCCCCGGGGAGCCGCCCTTGGAATACTGCCCTCGCGCGACCGGCGTCCTAACCCGAGGCCGTCAACCGGCTCGGGGACCGTGCCAGGCGGGCAGTTTGACTGGGGCGGTCGCCTCCTAAAGGGTAACGGAGGCGCGCGAAGGTCCGCTCGGGACGGTCGGCAACCGTCCTTTTGAATGCAAGAGTACAAGCGGGCTTGACTGCGAGGCCCACAAGCCGAGCAGGTGCGAAAGCAGGCTCTAGTGATCCGGCGGCCCCGAGTGGGTGGGCCGTCGCTCAACGGATAAAAGGTACTCCGGGGATAACAGGCTGATCTTGCCCAAGAGTCCACATCGACGGCAAGGTTTGGCACCTCGATGTCGGCTCATCGCATCCTGGGGCTGGAGCAGGTCCCAAGGGTACGGCTGTTCGCCGTTTAAAGCGGTACGCGAGCTGGGTTCAGAACGTCGTGAGACAGTTCGGTCCCTATCCTCCGTGGGCGCAGGAGAATCGATGGAGGCTGCCCCCAGTACGAGAGGACCGGGGTGGACGCACCTCCGGTGAACCGGTTGTCGACCAACGGCACGGCCGGGTAGCCGCGTGCGGCGCGGATAACCGCTGAAGGCATCTAAGCGGGAAGCCGTTCCAGGGATTAGTTCTCCTTCCGGTAAGGGCCCAGGTAGACTACCTGGTCGATAGACGGCAGGTGCAAGGGCGGCGACGTCCTCAGCCGAGCCGCACTAATCGCCCGAGCTCTTCCGGAACCGCACCTCGCGGCCCGCGGGACATGCGCTCACGCGCGGTCCGGGCACGAGGATGCCCCCGAGTCACATCTTTCCTATGCGCCATGCGGCCCCCAGGGCACGCAGATATCGACCCAGGACACCGAAGATACGGTGGGCGCCGCCCACCGGTCAGCGGCCAGAGCATGGGGGGCACGCCCGGTCCCGTTCCGAACCCGGAAGCTAAGCCCCATCGCGCCGAGAGTACTGCGGGGTCAGCCCGTGGGAGGCCAGGGCGCCGCTGACCGGTGGACGGCACCGAGCCGTGCGCTTGAACTGAGAAGGGGGAGGCCTCGCGGCATCCCCCTTTTTTGCGTTGTATATACGTTGTACTTTGGGACCTAGCTCTCCCGTATGTGCTCTTACTGTTTGGCTGTATTTTGAGTCCATCTAGTGTATTTGAGCGATAATTACTCGCATTGGCGTTAGGGAGGGCTTGATGTTTACCGTATTTGTCTTGGGCAATATTGCTTCGGGTAAGTCAACTGCCTGCCGCTATTTCGAATCTCGTGGCGCTATGCTTATCGATCTGGATGAGCTTGCAAAATCGCTGTATGTGCCGGGCTCTGATATCGTCAATACACTCGCGGATGAATTCGGTTGGGACATTTTGGATGAGGAAGGCGGCATTCGCCGCGGCATCCTCGCTTCTCGAGCTTTCGCTTCTCCTGATTCGGTCGCACGGCTCAATGGCATCGTGCATCCCGTTCTGATTGAACAGCTTTCGCTTAGGATTCTCGATCCGGTTTGTTGTACGGTTTCATCTCCCCGTTATCCTTTTGCGGTGGTCGAGGTTTCTGCTCCGACTGGTTTTGAGGATGCATTTGGCTTGGCTGATGAAATTTTGGTCATCAGCGCCCCTTTGTCAGTTCGTCGCGAGCGCGCTATTCAACGTGGCATGGAGCCATCTGATTTTGATGCCCGTTCTGCTTGCCAGCCCGAAGAGTCTGCGCTGTGCAATCTCGCTACAACTGTGATTGACAATGCGGCAGACGATAACTCGCTCTTTGAACAACTGGACGCATGGCTTTCGCGCCATGGGTTCGGGGATGTAGCGGATAAGGAGGAGGCCGATGCCTAAGACACGTTTCCTTACGTGGTATCGCCTTATACCGCTGGCTGCCGTTTTTGCCTTCGGCCTTATCTCATTCGTTTACTCATATGCTCCTGCCGCTTTCTTTAAGCCGCTGTATCCGATTGACTACGAGGCGTATGTAAAGCAATCCAGTATTTCGCATAATCTGGATCCGTATCTGGTGTGCGCTGTCATTAAGTCTGAATCGAATTGGGATCCCGAGGCCGAGTCGAATCAGGGTGCTCAGGGATTGATGCAGCTGATGCCCGAGACTGCCCAGGATATGATCGCCAAGGGCCTTGTCGACGGTGCCGAGTATTCGGCCGACAACCTTAACGATCCGGCTACGAATATCGAGTTTGGCTGTGCGTATCTTTCGTATCTTCTAGCGTATTTTAACGGGTCGACTGACAGTGCCATTGCCGCCTATAACGCCGGCATGGGCAATGTCGACGGATGGGCGCAGCAGAGTACGTCGCTTCATAATGCAATCACCTTTCCCGAGACGCAGGCGTATCTGATTCGTGTCAATAATGCCTGGGTTCGCTACAAAACCCTCTATCCCGATCGGTTCGTATAGGACTATGCCTGCCGCCTGCGTATACTGCAGATATATGAGTTAGGAGTATCCATGGCGGAATTTGAAGTAGAACGCGTTGGTGGTGAACTTAAGCGCTTTGGCGTTGAAGGCTCTGACGTGCCGTTTAAGGTCGTGTCTCCCTATGACCCTGCAGGCTCTCAGCCTAAAGCCATTGAGTCGCTTGTGCAGGGTGTGAGGGACGGAGACCGCTATCAGGTTTTGCTGGGCGTGACTGGTTCGGGCAAGACCTTCACGATGGCAAAGACTATTGAGGCCCTGGGAAAGCCGACGCTGGTCATGGCTCCGAATAAAACGCTCGCCGCTCAGCTTGCGAGCGAGCTCAAAGAGTTCTTTCCCAACAACGCTGTGGTCTACTTCGTCTCGTACTACGACTACTATCAGCCCGAGGCGTATGTGCCGCAAAGCGATACATATATCGAGAAAGACTCCTCGATTAACGAAGAGGTTGAGATGCTGCGACATCAGGCGACCGCATCGCTGCTCTCTCGACGCGATGTGATCGTTGTCGCATCGGTCTCGTGTATCTATGGCATTGGCTCTCCTGAGGACTATGCAGGTCTGGCTCCAAACGTCGACAAGAAGGTGCCGCTCGAGCGCGATGACTTTATCCATGCACTTATCGACATTCAATATGATCGCAATGACTATGACCTGGCACGCGGCACGTTCCGCGTGCGCGGCGATGTTGTCGACGTGTATCCGCCTTATGCCGAGCATCCGTTGCGGTTTGAGTTCTTTGGCGACGAGGTCGAGCTGATTGCCGAGATCGATGAGGTCACCGGTGAGATGCTTCGTGAGTACGAGGCCATCCCTGTATGGCCGGCATCGCACTACGTGACCGAGAAGCCGAAGGTCAAGGCGGCTCTGAAATCGATCAGCGAAGAGTGCGAGAAGCGCGTGGCGGAGCTCAAGGCGACCGACAAGTTGCTCGAGGCGCAGCGTCTGCAGCAGCGCACCGATTATGATCTTGAGATGCTCGAGACGATGGGCTTTTGCAACGGCATCGAGAACTACTCGCGTCATCTGGACGGTCGCAAGCCGGGTGAGCCGCCGTTTACCCTAATCGATTACTTTCCCAAGGATATGCTCTGCATCATCGATGAGAGCCATGTGACGGTGCCGCAGATTCGCGGCATGCACGAAGGTGACCGCTCGCGTAAGGTGACGCTGGTGGAACACGGTTTTCGCCTGCCCTCGGCGCTCGATAACCGCCCGCTTCGTTTCGATGAGTTTGAGGCAAGGATACCCCAGTTTATCTATGTTTCGGCCACGCCGGGCGACTACGAGCTGCGGGTGAGCCAAAACGATGTGGAGCAGATTATTCGTCCGACTGGCCTGCTCGACCCCAAGATTGACGTGCGTCCAGTTCGCGGCCAGATTGACGATCTTGAGGACGAGATTCGCGAGCGCGTTGCCCGCAAGGAGCGCGTGCTGGTGACCACGTTGACCAAGCGCATGGCCGAGGACCTGACCGACCATCTGCTCGACGCAGGCATTAAGGTCAATTACATGCACTCTGATACGGCGACAATGGACCGTGTCGAGATCCTGCGAACGCTGCGCGAGGGCAAGATCGATGTTCTCGTTGGCATCAACCTGCTCCGCGAGGGCTTGGATCTTCCCGAGGTCTCACTGGTGGCAATTCTCGATGCCGATAAGGAAGGCTTCTTGCGCAACCGCCGTTCGCTGATTCAGACGATTGGCCGTGCGGCCCGTAACGCCGATGGTGAAGTCATCATGTATGCAGACGTTGTGACCGATTCGATGAAAGAGGCCATCGAGGAGACGCAGCGCCGTCGCGAGATTCAGATGGCATATAACGAAGAACATGGCATTGTGCCCAAGACAGTGCGCAAGGCCATCAACGACATCTCAAGTTTTATTGCCGAGGCCGAAAAAACTGTGGGCTCCAAGGGACGCTCGAAGGGCGACTCTATTGGCCATGGCGCATTCTATACGCCCGATGAGTCGGGCGAGGGCGGTGTGCCGGAAACGGTGGCGCCCGAGCAGACACTTGCGGAGCAGTTGGAAGAACTGCCGCATGACGAGCTTGTGCGGATCGTCGAAACCATGGAAGAGGATATGCGTAACGCTTCTGCCGCTATGGACTTTGAGGAGGCGGCGCGCCTGCGCGATGCCGTCGTTCAGATTCGGGCGATGCTCGAGGGTGCGTCTGAGGACGAGACGATCGAGCGCTTACGCTCGCAGGCCCGCAAGGGTTCCACGTTCGCATCGGGCAGAAAACGCCAGGGTGCACGGTTTAAGAAATAGCGAACAGGCCCCGAGTTCCCTGTGGAGCTCGGGGCCTGTGTCTTTTGCGCGCTGGAATTCGTGCGTTAGAGGTCCGCGATCAGGGCTTCGGCACAACGGATGCCGTCGGTGGCCGCGCTCATGATGCCGCCGGCATATCCAGCTCCCTCACCACAAGGGTAGAGGCCCGGGGTCGACACGGCATGGCACGTTCGGTCTCGGGTGACAGTGACCGGTGAGCTCGAACGAGTCTCCACGCCGGTAAGAACGGCATCGGGACGGTCGTAGCCTCGTAGCTTTTTTCCGAGTAGGGGAAGTCCCAGGCGGAGCGACTCGACGATATGCTGCGGCAGGGCTTCGTCAATTGTCGTCCAGGTCACACCGAGCGGATAGGTGGGCTTTACCTTTCCGGGCGCCTTGCTGGCGCGTCCTGCGAGGAAATCTCCGACGAGTTGTGCCGGTGCGTTCCAGTTGGAACCGCCCAGGCGATAGGCGGCCGCCTCGCAGGCGCGCTGGAGCTCGATGCCGGCGAGCGGGTCATCGTTGGGAAGGTCCTCAGGCGTGACGTTAACGAGCAGGGCGGCATTTGCGTTGCGTCCGTCGCGGGCATTGAGACTGGCCCCGTTGACGCACAGATGGCACGGTTCTGAAGAGGCGGCAACAACCTGTCCGCCGGGGCACATGCAAAACGAGAACACGCTGCGGCCGTTGGGAAGATGGGCGACGAGCTTGTAGGGGGCTGCCCCGAGCGCTGGATGTCCCGCCGAGGCTCCATATTGGGCTCTGTCGATGTCGCGTTGCAGATGCTCGATGCGAACGCCCATGGCAAAGGTCTTTTGTGCGAGGGCCACGTTGTGGTCCTTAAGGAGCTCAAAAATATCGCGAGCAGAATGCCCGCAGGCGAGGATGAGGTGCTTTGTCTCGATTGACTCGTAAGCGGCGTCTTGGGACGATTGGACATCAATGCCGGTGATGGCGCCAGACACGTCGATGCGAATGTCGACGAGCTTCGTTCGATAACGGACGACACCTCCGAGCTGCTCGATGCGCTGGATTATAGCGGTGACAACCGTGGGAAGGATGTCGGAGCCAATGTGCGGCTTGGCATCCCACAGAATATCGCGGGGCGCACCCGCCTCGACGAAGGTTTCGAGGATAAGGCGATGGGCGGGATTTTTTGTTCCCGTATTGAGCTTGCCGTCCGAGAAGGTCCCCGCGCCGCCCAGACCAAACTGAATATTGCTCTCGGGGTCGAGGATGCGCTCCTTTAGAAAGAGGTCGATCGCCTGCGAGCGGCGAAATGCCGGGTCGCCGCGCTCGATAAGCAAGGGCTTAAGACCTGCTTCGGCGAGCGTGAGCGCAGCGAAAAGGCCGGCGCATCCGGCGCCGACAACGACAGGGCGTTCTTGAGGTGCGTCGGAGACGGGGGAGGGGAATGAAGGCTCATCGTCTTCTATCGCGCGTACGCGCGAGCGGTCACGCTCGGCAACGCTGTCGACCGCTTCTTGCTCGAGGTGGGGACTAGTCAGCTCAACACGAAAGCTCAGGATAAAATGGACGTCTCGTTTTTTGCGAGCGTCGATTGACTTGCGGTGGAGCTCGATGGACTTGATCTCGGAGTCTTTGCAACGTAGGACGCGCTTGGCGACTCGCTTGCCAACAATGAGGCAGGCATTTTCATCGCCGGCTTCATCGAGCGACGCGTTGACTTGGGTGATTTCGATCATCGAGGTCTCCTTAGAGGCAAGAAAGAGGCCGTCCGGTATTCCAGACGGCCCGAATGCGTTTTTGATTATAGACTGAGCGGCTACAGGCTGCTTGCAGCGCGAATGCCCGCGAGCCAGGCCCACGCAAGGTTAAAGCCTCCGCAATCGGCGTCGATGTCGAGCGCTTCGCCGCAGACGTAAAGCGGGGCGTCGACAACGCTGCACGCGCGTAGACTGGGTGTTGAGATGCTCTCGACAGATACGCCACCACGCGTGACCTGCGCCGAGCGCTCCTCGGCTGTTCCCTCGACGAGCAACTTAAAGTGCTTGAGGACCGAGACCAGGTGGATGACATCGTTGGAGCCTGGATGGCACTGCTCGAACGCCGTGCAGACGACGCGGGAGAGTTGCGGGGCGAGCATGCCGTCGAGCCAACGGGGATCGCGGGGCGAAAAGCTGCCGAGCAGCTCAACGCGTCGGTTGAGCATATCGAGCAGCTTGTCTTTGGAGAGGTCGGGGAAAACGTCGAGCAGGATCGTATCGCCGCGCTGGATACGACGGGAGAGGTTGAAGACAGCGACGCCCGAGATGCCGAAGGCTCGAAACAGGACTTCACCGTCTTCGTGCCAGAGCTCATTATGATTGCGGGCGAGCGTCAAGCGGGCGCGGACGCGCAGGCCATCCAACGTCTTGAGTGCCGTCCGATCGCCGACGACCGTTGCCGATACGGGGCAGAGGATGGGGCGCAGCGAAGTGAGGGGGAGGCGAAACGTATCGGCGATACCGGTGGGGTTGCCGCCCGTGGCGATAATTACGGCATGTGCCTGCAGGGCCTCGTTCTTGCGAGGGACATCGGCGAGCGCTTTCCGAAGCGAGCGGAGCTCCGTTTTTCGGTCGTCGTGCTTTTTTGCCTTGAGCGCCCGCGCTGGACGGTCTATTTGGAGTGTCCAGCCTTCGGAAGCTTTGTGCGCCGAGGCAACGTTGGCTCCGCAGATTAAGGTGATACCTAGGCGGTCGCAAACGTTGAGAAGCGCGTCGCGCACCGATTCAGCGCGAAGGGAGCGCGGGTACAGCCGGCCTTCCTCGGAGGTTGTCATGATACCCAGCGAGGAGAAGAAACCCATAAGCTCTTGTTCGGGCTGGGGGCCCATGACGGATTCGACGAATGCGGGGTGGTTATACCGCTGAGGATCAATCGATTCGTTGGAGAGGTTGCAGCGGCCGTTACCGGTCGCAAGGAGCTTAAGGCCACAGGCGACATCGCGCTCAACGATGCAGACGCTTTTGCCAGCGCGTGCGGCCGTAATGGCAGCGGCGAGGCCTGAAGCCCCGCCGCCGATTACCAGGACGTCATAGAAGGCGCTCGCGTTCACTTAGGCCTCGTCGGTCTCGTGCGGGGTAATGGCCTCGACGGCAGAGACTGCCTTGGGCAACATGTCATCGGGCAGCGCGGTCTCGACCTCGCCCTTATCGCAGGCCTCGGCGAGTGCCGGATTAATGGGAAGCTGGCCCAAGATGTCGAGGTTATAGCGATCTGCGACCTCGGGGAGCTTGCTCTTGCCAAAGACCTCAATCTTCTTGCCGCAGTCGGGGCACTCAATATAGCTCATGTTCTCGACAATGCCCAGAATGGGGACGTTCATCTTCTCGGCCATGTTGACCGCCTTGGCGACGATCATCGAGACCAGATCCTGCGGGCTCGTGACGATGACGATGCCGTCGACGGGCAGCGACTGGAAGACGGTGAGCGCGACGTCGCCTGTTCCCGGAGGCATGTCGACCAGCAGGTAGTCGATGGGGCCCCACGAGGTCTCGCTCCAGAACTGCCTAATGGCGCCTGCGATGACCGGACCGCGCCAAAGGACGGGGTCGGTCTCGTTTTGGAGCAGAAGGTTGGAGCTCATGACCTTGACGCCGTGCTCGGAGATTTCAGGCAGCATGAGGTTGCCAAGGGCATGGACGTGGCGTCCGCTCATACCGAACATCTTGGGGATAGAGGGACCGGTGATGTCGGCATCGAGGACGCCGACCTTGTGGCCGTGACGGGCAAGCTCGGTGGCGATGGCACCGGTGACAAACGACTTGCCGACACCGCCCTTGCCGGAAAGCACGGCGATGACGCGTTTGACCTCGGACAGCGTATTCTCCTCAAATTGCGACGGCGACGTTTGTCCGCCGGCGGCCTGTGCGTGCTCGCAACCCATGTATGACTCCTTTGTATATGTTGGGGCCGGGGCCCCGTGATGTGACACGAGCGTCATTGTACCCTCGTTTGCGAGCGGGAGTCATTTACGATGCATTTGGGCCGAGCGTGCTTGCAATACGATGGGTCCAAGCGAATGGGCGGGCTTACTGAACTTTGCTGGCGAACTCGAGGTATTGCATGCGCTGCAGCTTGTTGATCGTCGAGGCGTATGGGCTGTCTTCAGATTCCAAGTCGTAGCGCAGCCCGTCGGTACCGAGGTAGCCGGCGACATTGATGGTGGGCACATCTGACCTTGTTGCAAGCAGAGCCTTTTGATAGTCGGTGAGCGGGGCGCCGATCTTATTAAGGGTAATGGCTGCAACCTCGTTTGCCCCGACGGTGTCGTAGACGTTGAGCTCGGTATTGCCGGCGATTTCATAGTTAGCCCAGACAAAATATGTCGACTGATAGATACGGAAAGCGTGGCTTGCCGTATCTTCCTGAGGGTACAGCTCGTCGTTGAGAGTCGTTGCGGCGCTCGGCTGATGGTCGCCAAAAAAGACAAGGACAACCGGTCTGCCGATATTGCGGAGCTCGTTGATAAAGTACTCGAGGTCCCGGTCGGATGCGTTGATGCAGGTAAGATAGGTGTTGAGCGCGCTATTGGCACCCTCGCTGGCTCCCTCGACCCAATAGTTTGTAAGCTCCTCGGCGGGAACGGTGCCATAGTCGTAGCCGCCATGATTTTGCATCGTGACGTCAAAGATGAACTGCGGGGCTTCGTCGGTTCTAAGCAGGTCGAGTATCTTGTCGTAGGTGGCGTAGTCGCATACGCCGGCATGGTAACAGGGCGCACCTTCGAAATCGCCGATTGAAAGAAAGTCTCCAAAGCCCAGCTGCTGATAGATTTTATCTCGATGGTAGTTGACGGGGTTTTGCGGGTGCATAGCGGTAGCGGTATACCCAAGCTCCTTAAGGTCCTTTGCCAGGCTGTCGACGCCATTCATCTGATATAGCTGATAGGGGATTTTGCCTAATCCGACAAAGGCCGTTGTCGCTCCGGTCAAAAATTCGAATTCGGAGTTCGCCGTTCCGCCACCGGCGACCGAAGCGAGCATGGTGCCGCGAACAAGTGTGTCGGGAAGCGAGTTGTAGAATGCGGGGCCGGTGTACCCGGCCGCCTGGAGCTGCTCAAAGCACGAAAGGTCGCTAAAACTCTCATTCATGACGGCAACAATCGTCGGCTTGATTTCATTGAACTGGGCAACGGCCGCCGCGCGCTGCTCGCTCGAGCCATACGTGCTGTCGTAGGTGGCGGCGAGCTCCTGTTCGATGCTCTGCGCCTCATCGGGCGTATAGTCTTCGGGCTTCTCAATGGGCAACTCGTTGACCATTTCGGTGAACGAAGTGATAAAACCCTGAGACGCATATGTGGTGATGGGCTGCCAACGGTCAAATCCAAAATCCAGCGCCTGCTCCAAGTCGATGCTGGAAAAGCCCGAGAGCCCCACAACGGTCACTAACAGAAAAGCACAGAGGTTAGCGGCGATTGCGGGGAAGACATGGGTGGGCGTACGGAGCTTTCGCGGTCGGATAAGCGAAAGAAGCCCCAGGGAAATCTCCAGCAGGGCGAGAGAGGTTACGATTCCGGCGGTAAAGGTAAACTCGTATCCCTCGCTCACTTCCATTGCGGTGCCAAGGGCCAAGATATCGCTTGGCAGGATGGCTTCGCCTTTAAACGTTATGACGAAGTGCTCGGCAATGCCAAGGATGCAACAGGCGACGGGCACGAGGGCCATGACGCCTCCATGACGCTGTCCCAGCAAATAAAGGGAGAGCAGAACCGTCGCGAGCAGCCCGACGGAAAACCCGAATGAGTTGGCGGGAATGCGATAGAACGTTTCGTTGCAGGCAATTTCGAGTGAAACGAACGAGAGCGCTGAAACAGCGGCGATGACAAGGATGTCACGGCAAATACAGGCAACCGTTCCCGTCGCAAGATCGGTTTGGTCGATAAGTCCCGAAACCAAGGGTTCGACAAGAAGTATGACGGCGGCAGCACCGAGCGCCGAATAAGAAAGGACCCATAGGGAACTGTCCTCATTTACGAGCAATTGATTCGTAATCCATGCAGCTACCATGCCGAGCGGGATGAGGAGCGTCGCGCACCAAAAGACGCGGGCAATGGGCGGCTTTTCATTGTGTTTGATTGAAAAATACACGCGCACGACGACGGTGGCCACGATAAGGACGGCGATGAATATGGGCAGATTGGCCATGTCGCTCGAAGTGATTTCAAGGGGGATATCTTCGGTCATGGACGTTCCTCTGTTACGGCAAATTAAGTTCAGTATTAGATTACTGTAACCTTTCCACGGCATTTCGAGAAACAAAGCGCCCGATACGCAAAGCTAAAGGTCTGCGAATCTTGTATTACGAACATCTGTGCGCGTCGAGTGCGCTAAACTCATCGACAGTATGATTCGATGCAATAGGAGGCAAGGAGCTTCCATGTCTGATTCTTCTATCGTTATTCGCGGCGCTCGTGAGCACAACCTCCGTGATATCGATGTTTCCATTCCGCGTGACCAACTCGTGGTCATTACCGGTCTTTCTGGCTCGGGCAAGAGTTCGCTGGCATTTGACACTATCTATGCCGAGGGCCAGCGTCGATACGTCGAGAGCCTTTCGAGCTATGCGCGCCAGTTCTTGGGCCAGATGGACAAACCCGACTTGGATTCAATCGACGGCCTTTCGCCGGCGGTGTCGATCGACCAAAAGACGACGTCTAAAAACCCTCGCTCGACGGTTGGCACCGTAACCGAGATTTATGACTATCTGCGCCTGCTGTTCGCCCGTGTGGGCACCCCGCACTGCCCCGAATGCGGCCGCGTCATTGAGCGCCAGACGACCGACCAGGTTGCCGACAAGGTCTTGGCGGCGGGGGAGGGCCGCCGCGCGTTTGTGCTGGCACCGGTGGTGCGCGGGCGAAAAGGCGAGTACTCCAAACTGTTTGAGGACCTTCGCGCCGAGGGCTTTAGCCGCGTGCGTGTCGACGGTGAAGTGCGCTCGCTCGACGATCCGATCGATCTGGACAAGAAGTTCAAGCACGATATCGAGGTCGTGGTCGACCGCATCGTGATTCGGGAAAACTCTCTGGGCCGCATCGCCGAGTCTGTTGAACAGGCGACTGCCTTGGCGCACGGCAATGTAAACGTGTACATGCTGCCCGATCGCGATGCTCCCGAGGGGACCGAGGGCGAACTGCTGGAGTATTCGTTGGCCTTGGCGTGCCCGGAGCATGGTCACTCCATTGACGATCTTCAACCGCGTGATTTTTCGTTCAACGCTCCCTATGGCGCATGTCCTGAGTGCGACGGCCTGGGCTTTAAGAAAACCGTTGATGCCGAGGCGCTGATCGAGGACCCCTCGAAGTCCATTGCCGACGGAGTCTTTGGTAGTCTGTTCGGCAATTCGAACTACTATCCGCAGATTTTTGCTGCGGTCTGCAAACACTTTAAGGTGAGCGCCGATACGCCGTGGGAGGACTTGCCCCCTCGCGTGCGTCGTGCATTCTTGGATGGCCTGGGCGATACGAAGATCTCGGTCGACTACCAAAAGCTCGACGGACGTCGCAGCCAGTGGGATACCAAGTTTTCGGGCGTTCGCAACATCCTGTACGAACGCTATGCCGAGACGACGAACGAGAACACCAAGGCGCGCCTGGAGAAGTACATTCGCGAGGAACCGTGCTCGAGCTGCCACGGCGCTCGTTTGCGCCCTGAGATGCTCGCCGTCACCGTGGGCGGCAAGTCCATTTACGAGGTTTGTTGCCTGTCGTGCCGTGAATCGCTCGAGTTTTTTGAGGGCCTGGAACTCACCGAGCGCCAACAGTTTATCGGCGGCCGTATCGTCAAGGAAATCCTGGAGCGCTTGCGTTTTCTGGTCGATGTTGGACTCGACTATCTGACGCTCGATCGTGCCTCGGCGACGCTTTCCGGTGGCGAGGCGCAGCGTATTCGACTGGCAACGCAGATCGGCGCGGGTCTCATGGGCGTGCTCTATATTCTGGATGAGCCCTCGATCGGTCTTCATCAGCGTGACAACGAGCGCCTGATCAAGACGCTCGAGCGCCTGCGCGATATCGGCAATACCGTTATCGTCGTCGAACACGACGCGGATACAATCCGTGCCGCCGACTACGTGATCGACATGGGGCCCGGCGCCGGCGTCAACGGCGGACACGTAGTCGCGGCGGG
>URTZ01000015.1 GCA_900550825.1 uncultured Collinsella sp.
CGGGATTCCCGGCTGCGGCCTTATTGCACTTGTGAGGTCAACTCGCTCGTTAGACCAACTTAAAGCCCTTGCGCTTGCCTACGGAGAGGGTGTCGCCCAGCTTGAGGGCGCTGGGATCGATGTTATAGCTCTTGGGAGCCACGGCCTTGCCGTTGATCTTGACGCCGCCGCCGTCGATATCGCGACGGGCCTGGCCGGCGCTCGCCGAAAGACCCAGGTCCTTGAGCAGGCCGGCGAGGTAGATCTGGCCCTCGTCGTTGACGGTCAGCTCAACGTGCTTCTCGGGGAAGTCGGCGAGCTGGCCCTCCTTGAACACGCGGTCGAACTCGGCCTGAGCCTCGTCGCCGGCACCGGCGCCGTGGTAGGTGTCGCACAGGTCGCGGCCCAGAGCGCGCTTGAGCTCGTAGGGGTCGGCAGAACCGTCAGCCAGGGCGGCGTCGATCTTGTCGACCTCGGCTGGAGTGAGCGAGCTGGCCAGACGGTAGTACTTGCCGATCATCTCGTCGGGGATGGACATGGTCTTGCCGAACATATCCTTGGGAGCGTCGGTCAGACCGATGTAGTTGCCGTACGACTTGGACATCTTGCGCACGCCGTCGGTGCCCTCGAGCAGCGGCATGGTAAGCGCGATCTGTGGCTCCATGCCCATCTTCTCCATGAGCTCGCGGCCGGCGAGCAGGTTGAAGAGCTGGTCGGTGCCGCCCATCTCCACGTCGGCCTTGATCTGCACGGAGTCAAAGGCCTGCATCACGGGGTACAGGAACTCGTGCAGGGCGATCGGCGTCTGAGACTGGTAGCGCTTGGTAAAGTCGTCGCGCTCAAGGATGCGGGCGACGGTGAACTTGGAGCACACCTGCAGCAGGCCGGCCAGGTCCATCGAAAGGATCCAGTCGCCGTTGTGCACGATGGTGGTCTTCTCGGGATCCAGGATCTTCATGGCCTGGCTCACGTAGGTCTCGGCATTGGCCTCGATCTGCTCCTGCGAAAGCTGCGGACGCGTGGAGTTCTTGCCCGAGGGGTCGCCGATCAACGCGGTACCGTTGCCGATGATGAGGGTGACGTTGTGGCCCAGGTCCTGGAACTGACGCATCTTGCGCAGCGGCACGGCGTGGCCCAGGTGCAGGTCGGGGCTGGTGGGGTCGACGCCGAGCTTGATGTTGAGGGGCTCGCCCTTCTCAAGCTTCTTGCGAAGGTCGGCCTCGGGAACGATCTGCGCGGCGCCCGAGGTGATGATACGCATTTGCTCGTCAACAGACAGCATTGGGTATCCTCCTTTTGCTATAGCACCCTCGCCGAAAACGGCGGTGCTGGAAGTCCATAAACTCTCTTATGATAACAAACTGACGCGACGCGGCACCTACGACAGGAAAATCCTCGTCCTGCCGCATGCGTCAATGGCAACTGGCAGACGTGTACCGTCACGCTCGACCAGATAGCGTACCTGCCGACGACGCAAGCAGTCGCGGCAACGGACCTGTCCCGTCGCATCGGTGGCGCAGACGCCCTCGGCGGTCAGCAGGCAGTGCTCGCACACCATAAGCTCGGGACGGTCGGCGTCGATGGGGCCAAGGACGCCGGGTTCAGCAGCCAGCTCGGCAATACGCCCTCTATCATTGTTGAGCAACTCGGCCGGCAAGTACACCCGCCCTGCACCGAGCCCGCGCAGCCAAGCAAACGTTGCCCGATTCGCGCAGAACACCGGCGCCGCCACGTCAAACGTCACGCCCAGCTCGCGAGCCATCGCCACCTGCCCCAGGTTGCGGCAGACGACGCGCCCGGCACGCTGCATCAGTGAGCGGGTCCTGTCAGCGTCACCCGTGCGGCACACCTCGTCAAGCACCACAATGGCGTCGGACAAATCGAGTTCTCCGCGCGGGTCGGCATCCATCAGCTGCCAAGCAAAAACCATGCGAGTGGAAACCGCGCACTCCACCAACTCCGTCGACGCACCGCCATCCACCGCAACGTCCTCAAAGGGCAGCACCTCAACGGCACGCGCAACGGGCGCAATCGCATCCGCCTCGGCCCGCATGCGCTCCAACACCGCCGCCGTCTGATCCAACACGCCGGCGCTGCGAATCAGGTACACCTCGCAGCCCGCGTCCACCTTACGCTTGCAATGCACGACGGCGCGCTTCCCCGCTGCGGCATCCACCGGGCAGGGCACCTGCGGCCAGCGCTTGGGCACATCGGGACGCGCATCGGCACCCGGATAGAACCGAATCTCGAGCGTGTCACCCGCCGCCACGGCGGCGTCGAGCTCAACGGTCACCTCTTCGTGACCCACCGCCACCAAGTGGCCCACGCGCACGCCCTGGTTGATCGCGCGCTCAAAGCTCATGAGCTCGGCACCCGAACGACCCAGCAGATACGCATCGGTAAAGCCGCGGTTGAACGACCTTCCCAGCTCGCGCTCAAGCGTCGACACCGCATCGGCATCCCATGTGCCGTCGCGCAGCATATCAAGCGCCCGACGCCACACCCTCACCACGTTGAATACGTAATCGGGGTTCTTCATGCGTCCCTCGATCTTGAGCGACGCCACGCCGGCATCTACAAGCTCGGGCAGATGTGCAATACCCAGATAGTCGCGCGGACACAGCAGACGATCTCCCTCGACGGCGACAACGCTCTGCCCCGTCTCGTCCACTAGGTCGTACGCCAGACGGCACGGCTGTGTGCAGTCGCCGCGCATCGCCGAGCGCCCACGCCGCAGGGCCGAGAACTCGCACGCCCCCGAATAGCCGATGCAAATCGCACCGTGGCAGAATACCTCGATGGGCACGCCCGTGGCACATAGCGCCGCAATCTCGTCGACCGTCAGCTCGCGTGCCGTCGTCACGCGCTCGACCCCCAGCTCATCGGCGGCAAGCCGCACGGCGCCTTCGCTATGAACGCCCGCCTGCGTGGACAGGTGAATCTCGACCCCGGGAATCGCCGCGCGCAGCGCGCAGTCCAACCCGGCATCGGCCACAATCAGAGCATCGGCACCCAACGCATACGCGTGCGCTCCCAGCGCCACCGCGTCTGCCAACTCGTCGTCGAACACAAAAACATTGAGCGTCACGTACACGCGCACGCCATGGGCATGCGCCACGGCGCAGCCGCGCGCAAACTCGTCATCCGTAAAGCCATGCGCGCTCACGCGTGCGTTGAAACCGCCCAGGCCCGCATAGATGGCATCGGCGCCCGCCGCAACAGCCGCGAGCATCTGGTCGAGTCCGCCCGCCGGCGCCAGCAGTTCGGGCAGCGCCGCCCCAGCGACCCCCGACCCGTTCATACATTGTCCGTTCGGCCCCATCGCCCGAATCGCCATCGGCAAACTCCTTACCAAGGTATGCATTCACTCTGAAAAATGCCGTCTTCCAGCATACACGAGGCCTCGGGCGCCCCGTTTGGTTTATCGTGTAATAACTTATGTCCATCCTGCCCCGACGGCACATCCGCCGTCCGGCGCGACATACCTGGAGGTCAATATATGGGTCCTCGCCAACGACAGGGACACAGCCGTTCAAAGACGCATGCCCTGCCCATAATCCTGCTCTCGTTTTTGGGCTTTTTGCTTATCGCGGGCGTGGCATTTGGCATCGGCATGGTCGGCAACGTCAACCGCTGGCTGTCCGATCTGCCCGACTACACCGACGCCAACGCGTATCTGGTGAGCGAGCCCACCGAGATCGTCGACTGCAACGGCAACAAGATTGCGAGCTTCTACACGCAAAACCGCAAGTCCATCACCAAGGACGAGGTCTCCCCCTACGTGCTGCAGGGCACCGTTGACGTCGAGGACGAGCGCTTCTACGAGCACGGCGGTATCGACCTGTGGGGTATCGCGCGTGCTGCGGTGGCAACCCTCGGCGGCGGGCACGAAGGCGCCTCGACTATCACCCAGCAGCTGGTGCGCAACACCATCCTGCAGGAGGAGCAGTTCGACTCGACCATTGAGCGTAAGGTGCGCGAGGCCTACATCGCCATCAAGATGGAGGACATGTACTCCAAAGACGAGATCCTCATGATGTACCTCAACACCATCTATTACGGCCACGGCGCCTACGGCATCGAGGCCGCAGCCGAGACCTACCTATCCAAGAGCGCCGCCGACCTCACCCTGAGCGAGGCCGCGCTGCTCATCGGCCTTCCCAACTCGCCCTCGCAGTACGACCCCACGGTCAACCCCGACCTGGCGCTGTCCCGTCGCAACAAGGTCCTTGACAACATGTTGCGCCTGGGCCACATCACGCAAGAGGAGCACGATGCCGCACAGGCCGAGCCCATCACCCTCAACGTGACCGAGATTTCGGGCAGCGGCGTAGACGTATACTCGCAGCCCTACTTTGTCGCCTATGTTAAGCAGCTGCTGGAGCAGGAGTTCTCGACCGACGTGCTCTTTAAGGGCGGCCTGACCGTCAAGACCACCATCGACCCCACGATGCAGCAGGTGGCAGAGAATGCCGTCCGCCAGCAGCTCGACACGCTCTCACTCGACGGCCTGGACATGGGCATGGTCGTCGTCGACCCCAAGACCGGCTACATCAAGTGCATGGTGGGCGGCTACGACTACAACGCCGACGAGAACCACGTAAACCATGCCACGGCCAAGCGTCCCGTCGGCTCCACCTTTAAGGCCTTTACGCTGGCAACTGCCATCCAAAACGGCATGAACCCCAACGTCACCCTCAACTGCAACTCGCCGCTCAAGGCCAAGGGCACCACGACCGAGGTCCAAAACTACGCCAACCATAGCTATGGCAACATCACGCTTAAGCAGGCGACGGCATACTCCTCCAACACCGGCTACATCCAGGTGGCGGAAGCCGTCGGCAACAGCAAGATCATCTCACTCGTCAAAAAGCTCGGCATCGATCCCGCCAAGGACAATATCGAGGACGTTCCCGTCATGACCCTCGGCACCGGCTCGATCTCGCCGCTCGAAATGGCCGCCGCCTACGCGACGTTTGCCAACGGCGGCTACTATCGCCAGCCGATCGCCATCACCGAGATTGACTCTCGTACCGGTTCGGTGCTGTACCAGCACACCGACAATCCCTCACAGGTGCTTACCGAGGGCGAGGCCGCCGCGGTCACCGATGTTCTGTCCGGCGTCATGCAGGGCGGCGGTACGGGTGCTGCCGGTGCCCTGAGCGTCAACCAGCCCTATGCCGGCAAGACGGGCACCACCGACAACACCACCAACCTGTGGTTCTGCGGCTATACCCCGCAGCTGGCGTGCGCCCTGTGGACCGGCTATTCCGCGGGCGAGATCCCCATCCAAAAATACGGCACGGACCTGCTGGGCGACAGCACCAACCTGCCTGTCTTTAAGCGGTTTATGAACACCGTTCTGACCGGTACCGAGCGCGAGGAGTTTGCGACCGGAACGGCTCCCACCTACAAGAACAACAGCGTCTGGAAGTTCTACGGCACCAACAGCACCAAGAAGACGGAGAACGACGACAAGGACGAGAACGAGGACGAAGAGGAAACCACTACCACAACGACTACCACGACGACCACGACCACCGAGACCACGGGCGGCGACACCACCGGTGGTACCGGTACCACCGGTGGCTCGACGGGCGGATCCACTGGTGGTTCGACCGGCGGCGATGGCGGCACGCCTACGCCTACGCCCACTCCCGACCCCTCGCCCACGCCTGACGATACGGTCGGCTAGAAATCATCCGGCCATAAGCAACAAGGCCCCCGAGCAGCTTATTAAACTGCTCGGGGGCCTTTTTAGTTTAAAGCGACCTGATGGGCGGTCTTTATACCGGCAGACAAAAAAGGGTACCGACCAACGTCGATACCCTTTACAAGCCACTATGTCAGCGCGCACAGTGCCGAGCGCACGACCCGCACGCCTACTTGCGAGAATTGCTCAGCTTATTGATCAGCGCCTCAAGACGCTCGCCGTCCTCGGCCGTCTGGGCAATAACCAAAATCGTATCGTTGCCGGCAAGCGAGCCAAGCACATCGGGCAGCTCTGCCGCATCAACAGCGGCGGCGATGCCGGAAGCCGTGCCAGGCTGAGCCTTAATCATAACCAGATTATCGGTGCGCAGAACGCCCGTTACGAGCTCGGAAACCATACGCTGCAGGTGCAGGTCCTCTGCCAGAACATAGATGCCCTCAGGGAGCTTACGCAGCCCCATATCGGCAATATCGCGAGAGACAGTCGCCTGCGTGCAATCAAAGCCCATAGCGCGGAGCTCATCGACCAGCACGCGCTGCGTGCGGACGTCCTTATTGCGCACAATATCTCTAATGGCATCCTGGCGCCCATTGCGTTTTTTAGCCATACAAACCCTCTCTCCAAAAGATGGCGGAGACAATCAATCAGTGATTGAATAGTTTAACGCTATTTGAAGGCTTTTGTGTATAAGAACGCATTTCGAAACAATTCTATGCAAATTTGTTTCGAAATGAGCCGTTTAGGCGGTTTTTACGCCCGTCCGGTTAAGAAAAGCTGCCAGATGCGTACACATCACGCAGCGCGCGGGCTTGGCGCTGGCGATCGGCCCAAACAACAGACCAAGTCCCCGATGGTTATCCTTGAGCGCGGCGACCATCTGACGGGTTCGAGGCGCCTCGAGCATATCACGCATGCGGGCGGAACGCTCGATTGACGACACTCCATGCGGGCTCAGACACAAATTCTCGATGCAGGCGACCAGTCCGGCAAAGTAGAACTTTTGGCTTGCCAGCTTGAGCCGACCACCGCTATCTGCTTCCGAGAATGAGTCCGCAAGCTCGTCGAGCGCTCGAGTGTCATCGGATATCCTGGTATACATGGTGGGATCAAAGGCATCTGTAAGCTTAGGTGCCACCGCGTGGAAACAAGCGTCGCCGCAGCCGGACACGAATCGTGCCTGCGAGAGCGCATAAGCCATAAACTCAACCGTACGGTACGCCTTGCCGCGCGACAGGCATGCCTCAAACAGCGGACGGCTATACATCACGCCAGAGGTCTGAGCGACTAGGCCGCCCAAAATCAACTGGGGCAGCCCAGTCACCATAGAAGACTCGTCTTCTATGGCAATAGAAGCAGCATCCAAGACGCGCGAATGACGCTCGCGATGCGCATCGTATCGATCGAGCGACACCGAGGGGAGCACAATGTCTGCCGCAGTATCGCACGCGATATCGACCATCTTGGAAAGGGCCTGCGGAGCAAACCACTCATCGGCGTTCATGGCGATGATTTGAGAGCCGCGCGAGGCATCAAAACCGGCACGAATACAAGCGCCGCGCTTCGCGTCCTCGACGTCAATCAAATCAATATGGATGTCCCTGTCGGCAGCAACTTGAAGCGAATGGCGCACACCGGGCGCAGCATCGCGGCAGACAACGACAATCTGCAAATCGTAGAGGTCTTGGTTCTGGATACTCTCGAGCGCACGCATCGCATAGCTGGGCGAACCTTCTACCACAAGGATCACCGAAAGTCGCGGATGCGAGCCACGTCGAACCAAGTTATCCGTCCTCTCGACAGCAATGAATCAAATCGTGGTTCATGGTACACCCCGGCAATAAAAGCAATGAGACACCGGTTGTATTGCACGCCAAGAACAGATGTTGCACACGTGCAGCCCACAGATGACAGGTGTCAACGCACGACGCGTCGAGCCCTCCCCTAGTCGAGCACGACAAGCTCGACGGGATCGTAATCCACGCCCATAAACGTAAGGCCGCAGGCAGGAGCCGTGGGACCCGCAGCGGTGCGATCGCAAGCATCGATGACCTCGCGCATCCACTCGGGTTCACGGCGATGCATGCCAATCTCGACAAGCGTGCCCACGATCGTGCGGACCATCGAATGCAGAAACGCATTGCCCTCGATGGTAAACGTCAGGATGTCCTCGCCAAACGCAACCTCATGGCCAAACTCGGCACGCATCACGCAGCGATGCGTAGGTTTGCCCACGGCAGAGGCGACCTTGCAAAAGCTCTTAAAGTCCTGCTCACCCAAAAGCGCGGGACAGGCCGCAGACATGGCCTCGACGTCCAAGGGATAGCGATGCCACCACACGGCACCACGGGACAGCACGGGGCGCGCATCGCGATCGGCAATACGGTACGTATACGTACGGGACCGCGCGTCAAAGCGGGCAGAAAAGCCCCTACGGGCCTTGTAGACCTCGTTTATGGCGATATCTTTGGGCAGGAGGGCATCCATAGCCCTCAGCCACCTACGGCGCGTACACGCGAGCTCAGCGTCCGTTACGGGCACGCTGATGTACTGAGCCACGGCATGTACGCCGGCATCGGTACGCCCCGCGCAAGTCAGATCGATCGGGCGGCGAAGCAGCGTCTCGATGGCTCGACGTAGCTCACCCGCAACCGTCGTCTGTCCCGGCTGCTCGGCAAATCCGCTATAGGACGAGCCATCGTATGCCACGCGGAAAACGAGCGTGGCATCGAGCTCTGGAATCGAATTGAAATCAGACGGCGCGGTCATGGGCGCTCCCAACAAACAATCAACGGTATCGCGACAAAAAAAGAGGGGTACGCGAACGTACCCCTCGAATATAGCCTATGCAGACGGAATGTCTACTCAGCGGTCTCCTCAGCAGGAGCCTCCTCGACAGCCTCGACCTTCTTGGGAGCAGCGGCCTTCTTGGGGGCCGGAGCAGCCTTCTTGGCCTTAGGCGTGCAAGGCTCGGTGACGAGCTCCATGATAACGATGGGAGCGTTGTCGCCCTTGCGGTTACCGAGCTTCATGATGCGGGTGTAACCGCCGTTGCGGTCCTGCCACATGCCCTGGGCAGCCTTGTCGAAGATCTCGGCAACGAGCTGCTTATCGCCGAGCTTGGCGATAGCCAGACGACGAGAGTGCAGGTCGCCCTTCTTGGCCCAGGTGATGATCGGGTCGACGACCGAACGCAGCGCCTTAGCGCGGGTCTCGGTGGTCTTGATGCGGTCGTTCTCGAAGAGGGCCTTAGCAAGGCTCTTCTTCATGGCCTTGGTGTGGCTCGCATCGGTGCCGAGCTTCAGGCCCTTCTTAACGTTGTGACGCATGGTCTAGTTTCTCCTCAAATATGCGAAGCATTAAGCCTTCAGGCTCAGGCCCATGGACTCAAGCTTGTCCTTCACTTCCTCGATCGACTTAACACCGAAGTTACGGATGTTGAGCAGATCGTTCTCCGAGAACTCAACGAGCTGACGGACCGAGTGAATGCTGGCGCGCTTAAGGCAGTTGTAGGAACGGACGGAAAGGTCCAGATCCTCGATCTGCTTGTCCAGCTCGGCGTTGTCGTTGGTGACCTCGGGAGCGAAGATCGAAGCCTCCTCCTCGACCTCGGGGGTCTCGGCAAGGTTCATAAAGGCGGCCATATGCTGGTTGATGATATTGGCAGCCTGGACCACGGCGTCGCGCGGGGCGATGGAGCCGTTGGTCTCGATCTCGAGGACAAGGCGGTCGTAGTCGGTGTGCTGACCGACACGGCAAGCCTCAACGAGCTTGGCGCAACGGGATACCGGCGAGTACAGCGAGTCGACGTGGATCACACCGATGGGATCGTTGTCGCGCTTGTTGGCCTCGCCAGAAACATAGCCGCGGCCATAGCCGATGCGCATGCTCATGGTGAGATGGCCACCCTCGGTGAGCGTAGCAATGTGCTGCTCGGGGTTGACCAGCTCAAACTCGGACGGAATAAAGAAGTCCGCACCGGTGACCTCGCAGGGGCCGTCAACCGAGATGGTGGCGGTCGCCTCGTCGGTCGTGCCGAGAGCCCTGAAGACAAGACCCTTGACATTCAGGACGATGTCGGTGACATCCTCGACCATGTTAGGGATGGTCATGAACTCGTGCTGCGCACCATCGATCTGAATAGCCTCGACAGCGGCACCCTCGAGCGAGGACAGAAGAACGCGACGAAGGGAGTTACCCAGCGTATCGCCGTAGCCACGCTCGAGCGGCTCGACGGAGACACGAGCAGACGTCTCGTTGATCTCTTCGACCTGAACCTGAGGCCTAATGAATTCTGACATGTATTACCTCCAGCCTCAGCAGCCCGGATGGACTACTTAGAGTAGAGCTCGACGATGAGCTGCTCGTTGATATCACCGCTGATCTGCTCACGCGTCGGCAGAGCGAGCACGTTACCAGACAGCTTCTCGATATCGACCTCGAGCCAGCCAGGGACCTCAAAGCGCTCGGAGGAAATCAGGGCCTCCTTGATGGGGAGGAGGTCACGGAACTTCTCGCCGACAGCGACGACGTCGCCGGCCTTGACGCGGTAGGACGGGATGTCCACGCGCTTGCCGTTCACGGTGAAGTGACCGTGACGGACGGACTGACGAGCCTCTTTGCGGGTGCGGGCGAAGCCAAGACGGAAGACGACGTTGTCGAGGCGAGACTCAAGGATGATCATGAGGTTCTCACCGGTGACGCCGTTCATCTTGCGGGCCTTGTTGAAGTAGCCGTGGAACTGCTTCTCCAGAACGCCATAGATGAACTTGACCTTCTGCTTCTCGCGCAGCTGCATGCCGTACTCAGATTCCTTGCGACGGCGCTTGGGCTGACGGATAGATTCCTTCTTGCTGCTGTAACCGAGCTCAGCGGGATCGATCCCGAGCTGACGGCAGCGCTTAAGAACAGGAGTCCTGTCGATTGCCATATTGATACGATCCTTTCAGTTACACGCGGCGACGCTTCTTGGGGCGGCAGCCGTTGTGCGGAATGGGGGTCTTGTCCTGGATGCTCGAGACCTCGAGGCCAGCAGCCTGGAGGGAGCGGATGGCGGTCTCACGACCGGAGCCGGGGCCCTTGACGAAGACGGAAACCTTCTTCATACCGTGCTCCATGGCCTGCTTGGCAGCAGCCTCGGCAGCCATCTGGGCAGCGAACGGCGTGGACTTACGGGAGCCCTTGAAGCCCACCTGGCCAGCCGACTTCCAGGAAATGACGTTGCCCTGGGGATCGGTGATCGAAACGATCGTGTTGTTGAACGTAGAACGAATGTGAGCCTGGCCCACGGAAATGTTCTTACGGTCCGCGCGCTTCAGACGGGCAGCGCGAACGTTCTTCTTAGCAGTAGCCATCTATCTAGCGCTCCTTATTTCTTCTTCTTAGCACCGATCTGACGCTTCGGGCCCTTGCGGGTACGAGCGTTAGTGTGGGTGCGCTGGCCGCGGACCGGGAGGCCCTTGCGGTGGCGAAGGCCGCGGTTGCAGCCGATGTCCATAAGGCGCTTGACGTTCTGGTTGCGCTCACGGCGGAGGTCGCCCTCAACCATGATCTGGTTCTTATCGATATAATCGCGGATGGCGTTAACCTCATCCTCGGTGAGGTCCTTAACGCGCGTATCCACGTTAACGTTGCACTCGACGCAAATCTTCGTCGCAGTGGTGCGGCCGATGCCGTAAATGTAGGTCAGACCGATCTCAACGCGCTTCTCACGCGGGAGGTCGACACCATTAATACGGGCCAACGTAGTCTCCTCTCTTAACCCTGACGCTGCTTATGACGGGGGTTCTCGCAAATGACGAGGACCTTGCCATGGCGCCTAATGATTTTGCACTTATCGCACATCTTCTTGACCGAAGGACGTACCTTCATCGTTCTTCCTTTCGGTAGCGCTCAAACTACTTCCCTACTATCTACTCGCCCAGCCGCAGGCGTTTAAAACTATGGCTGGTCTTCACACACAATCCGACCGTAGGTTGAGCTAAGCCTGCAGTCGGAATAGGAGTGCGTGTATGCGCGCCGCTATTTATAGCGATAGGTGATGCGGCCGCGGGTCAGGTCGTACGGGGAAAGCTCCACGACAACCCTGTCACCGGGGAGAATACGGATGTAATTCATTCGGATCTTGCCAGAAATGTTGCACAGAACCGAATGACCGTTCTCGAGCTCGACCTTAAACATGGCGTTGGGCAGCGGTTCCTTTACCGTACCCTCGAGCTCAATTGCGTCTTCCTTCTTCACAAGCAATCATCTTTCTCTAGAAAACGACAGCGATTGAGTATTCTACAATACGCATGCACGTATCGTACTATCTTCGTAATGGCTCCACAACTAAGTGAAACTTGTTACATTTCTCCGCCTTGAAGCGAACACCACGAGCCTTGGGCGTCGGTGGTGAGAATCACCGGGCCGTCGTTGGTGATGGCGACGGTGTTCTCGTAGTGCGCGGCGGGCAGGTGGTCGTTGGTCGTGACGATCCAACCATCGGAGCCCGTGCTCACATGATTGGAACCCATCGTAACCATCGGCTCGATGGCAATGACCATACCGGCCTGAAGGCGAACGCCCCTCCCCTTCTTTCCGTAGTTCGGAACGTTGGGGTCCTCGTGCATCACGCGACCGATGCCATGCCCCACGTAATCGCGAAGCACGCCATAGCCGTGAGACTCGGCGAGGGACTGGACGGCATAACCAATGTCCCCGATATGGTTACCGGGAACAGCCTGCTCGATTGCAGCCTTAAGACAATCGCGCGTGACCTCGCACAGGGCCTTGGCCTCGGGCGTAGGGGTGCCGACGAAAAACGTCCAGGCGTTATCGCCGACCCAACCGTCGACAACGGCTCCCGTATCGATGGAGATGATATCGCCATCACGCAGGATCATGTCGGGGTTGGGAATACCGTGGACCACGGCATCGTTGATCGATGCGCAAATGGTTCCCGGGAACCCGCCGTAGCCCTTAAAGGCCGGGGTGCCGCCATGCATGCGGATAATCTGCTCCGCGAGCTGATCAAGCTCAAAAGTCGAAACGCCGGGGCGCACCATGGCTCCAACGTGGCGGAGCGCCATCTTAGATAGCGCTCCTGCCTTCTTCATCTGCTCGATTTGCGTTGCAGACTTAATCTTGATCATAGACCGAGAGCCTCTTTGACATCCCCGTACACGGTCTCGCGAGCCTGGTCACCGTTGACCGACTTGAGCAGACCCTGGCCACGATAGTAGTCGACGAGCGGGCTCGTGGACTTCTCGTAGACGTCGAGACGGTTCTTGATGGTCTCGGGCTTGTCGTCGTCGCGCTGATACATCTCGCCGCCACACTTGGGGCAGGTAGCATCGGCAGCGGTGCCGGTGTAACCGCATGCGCGGCAGGTGCGACGCGAAGACAGACGATCGATAATGACCTCGGGGGCCACATCGACCAGAAGGGCGCAGTCGATCTCGCGACCCATGGCGGAGAGCTCGGAATCGAGCGTCACAGCCTGGGCGGTGTTGCGCGGGAAGCCGTCGAGGATGAAGCCCTGCTGGGCGTCATCGGCGGCAAGGCGCTCCTTGACAAGGTCGATCACGAGCTGGTCGGGAACGAGCTCGCCAGCGTCCATGTACTTCTTAGCCTGAATACCAAGCTCGGTGCCACCCTTGACGGCAGCACGCAGCAGGTCGCCCGTGGAAATGTGGGCGACGCCAAACTCGGCGACGAGCTCCTGTGCGACGGTGCCCTTACCGGCACCCGGAGCTCCGAGCAATACGAGGTTCATGAGCAATCCTCCTCTAGCCTATTTAAAGAATCCATCGTAATCATACATCTTGATCTGGCCTTCGAGCTTATCGACCGTGTCGAGCACGACGCCGACCATGATGAGGATGGACGTGCCGCCAAATGCCTGGATCAGATGGTTACCCGTGAAGGAGAAGATGATCGAAGGCACGATGGCGATGAGCGCCAAAAAGACAGCGCTGGGAAGCGTGATCTTGTTGAGCGCGTTCTTGATGTAGGCCGCGGTAGCCCTACCCGGACGCACGCCCGGAATAAAGCCGCCCTGCTTCTTAAGGTTATCGGCCGTGTCATCGGGGTTGAACACCATGGAGGTGTAGAAGTACGCGAAGAACACGATGAGGACAACGTTAAGCACCCAGTTGAGCCAACCGGTCGAAAGCGCGGAGGCAACTGCCTGAATCCAGCCGATGCCGGGGAAGAACACGGCAATCTGAGCCGGGAAGTACAGCAGCGCCGAAGCGAAGATGATCGGCACGACACCCGCGGTGTTGACCTTGATGGGCAGGTAGGTGGTCTGGCCACCCATCATGCGACGGCCCACGACGCGCTTAGCGTAGGAGACCGGGATGCGGCGCTGGCCGCGCTCAAGGAAAACAATCAGCGGGATAACCAGCAGGATGATGGCGCAGATGATCACCATGGTGATGATGCCACCGGCATTGCCCTCGGTGCTGGAGAAGATAGCCTGCGGCAGACCGGCCATGATGTTCGCGAAGATGATCAGCGACATGCCATTGCCGATACCGCGCTGGGTGATGAGCTCACCAATCCACATGATCAGCATGGCGCCCGCGGTGAGCGTACCGACGATCATGAGGTCGAAGATGATCTCGGGAGCGCCGGCGCCATTGAAGCTGATGCCGAAGCTCTTAAAGAGGAAGAGGTAACCCACGGAGTTGAGGATTGCCAGAGCCAGGGTGAGGTAACGCGAATACTGCGTAATCTTGGTCTGACCGACCTCGCCCTCGCGGGCAAGCTCATGCAGGGAAGGCACGACGGCCTGGAGCATCTGGAGGATGATCGAGCTGGTGATGTAAGGCATGATGCCCAGCGAAAACACCGACACATAGCTCAACGCGCCGCCAGAGAAAAGATTCAGGAGGGCCATAGCACCTGCGGCGACCGAATTGTTATCGGTCGAGAAAAGGCCCAGCATCCCCTGGAAGGGAATGCCGGGCACAGGAACGTGCGCACCAATGCGGTACACGACGAGCATAGCTATGGTAAAAAGAATCTTTTCGCGCAATTCTTTGATGCGGAAAGCATTCTTAAGACCATTTAGCACGGCAGCTCGACCTTTCCGCCGGCGGCCTCGATCTTGGCCTGCGCAGAAGCGCTGACCTTGTCGACCTTGACCGTGAACTTCTTGGTGAGCTCACCATTGCCGAGCACCTTGACGGGCTCGAACTCGCTCTTGGTGATGCGAGCGGCCTTAAGAGCGGCACCGTCGATCACAGCGCCGTCCTCGAACTTACGCTCGAGACGCTCAACGTTAACGGCGGTGTACTCGATACGACGGGGGTTGCGGAAGCCCGGAAGCTTGGGCAGGCGCATGGCCAGCGGAGTCTGGCCACCCTCGAAGCCGGCACCCTTGGTGCCGCCAGAGCGGGAACCCTGGCCCTTCTGGCCGCGGCCAGAAGTGGTGCCGTGACCCGAAGAATTGCCACGGCCGACGCGCTTGCGGTTCTTGGTGGAACCGGGCGCGGGAGTAAGATCGTGAAGCTGCATTTGCTACTCCTCTACAATCTCGACAAGGTGCTTGACCTTGAAGATCATGCCGCGGACGGACTCGTTGTCAGCAATCTCGCGAACCTCGCGGATCCTGTGGAGACCGAGGGCACGGACAGTACGGACCTGGTCCTGCTTGCAACCGTTGGTGCTGCGGACCTGCTTGATCTTGATGGTGTCAGCCATGCTTAGTTCTCCTTACCGACGAACATCTCGGAGACCGTCAGGCCACGGCGAGCCGCGACGTCCTCAGGGCTGGAGAGCTCCTTGAGGCCCTCGACGGCAGCCTTGATGATGTTGAGGCCGTTGTCGGTACCGAGGGACTTGGACAGGACGTTCTTGATGCCAGCAAGCTCAAAGAGGGGACGCACAGCGCCGCCGGCGATAACGCCGGTACCCTCGACAGCGGGCTTGATGATGATGCGGCCGGCACCAAAGTGGCCGAGAACCTCGTGCGGGATGGTGCCCTGCTCGGTCACCGGCACGTGGAACATGTTCTTCTTGGCATCGAGAGACGCCTTGGAGATGGCCATGGGCACCTCAGCGGACTTGCCCATGCCAACGCCGACGTTGCCCTTGCCGTCGCCAACGACGACGAGAGCGACGAGGCTCATGCGACGACCACCCTTGACGGTCTTCGACACGCGGTTGATGTAAACGACGCGCTCCTCGAACTCGGAGGCCTCGCGCTGCTGCTTCTGATTACGAGCCATGTGCTACATACCTCCTAGAACTCGAGACCGGCGGCACGAGCACCGTCGGCGAGGGCCTTGACGCGGCCATGGTAGATACGGCCACCGCGATCGAAGGCGACCTTGGTGATGCCGGCCTCGATGGCGCGCTTGCCAACGAGCTGACCGACCTTCTCCGCAGCCTCCTTGTTCGAGGTGTGGGTGCCCTTGAACTCGGCCTCGAGGGTCGAGGCAGAGACGAGCGTCAGGCTGGAGCCCTTGCTGTCGTCGATGATCTGGGCATAGATGTTGGCGTTAGTACGGGTCACGCGAAGACGCGGACGCTCGGAGGTACCCGAGACCTTGCCGCGAACACGACGCTGACGACGCTTGAGGCCTTCCAGCTTCGCCTTATGCTTGTTCATACGTAAACTCCTAAAAAGGTTGATCTTGCCAGCACCTGACGGGGTGCTGGTCTTATGCGAGTGAGTCGGTTACGACTACTTGGCGGCCTTACCCAGCTTGCGGCGGATGTGCTCGCCAACGTAGTGGATACCCTTGCCCTTGTAAGGCTCGGGAGGACGATGGCCGCGGATCTCAGCGGCGATCTGACCGACCTGCTGCTTGTTGATACCCTTGACGTTCACGTGGGTGTTGTCGGGAACCTCGAAGGTGATGCCCTCGGGAGCCTCGACGATCACGGGGTGCGAGAAGCCCAGGGAGAACTCGAGGTTCTTGCCCTTCTGCTGCACGCGGTAACCGACGCCGGCGAGCTCGAGCTTCTTCTCGAAGCCCTCGGAAACGCCAACAACCATGTTGTGGATGAGGGCGCGGGTGAGGCCGTGGCGGGCACGGGTCTCACGCTCGTCGTCGGGACGGGAAACGGTGAGGACGTTGTCCTCGACGTTGATAGCGAGCTTCTCAAAGACATCGAGCTCGAGCTGGCCCTTGGGGCCCTTGACGACAACGTTGTTGCCGTTGACTGCCACTTCGACTCCGGCGGGAATCTGGACAGGCTTATTACCGATACGAGACACGGTGATCTCCTTTCCTTCTACCTACCGAGCGAATTACCAGACGTAAGCGATGATCTCGCCGCCGACGTTGTGCTTGCGAGCATCGCGGTCGGTCATGACGCCATGGCTGGTGGAAATAACGGCGGTACCAAGGCCACCGCGGACGCGGGGCATGTCGGCAACGCCGGTGTACTTACGCAGGCCCGGCTTGGAAATGCGGCGGATGCCGTTGATGACCTTAGCCTTCTTGGGACCATACTTAAGCGTGATGTGCAGAGTCTTCTGGGGAACGGTGTCCTCGACATCGTAGCCCTCGATGTAGCCCTCCTCGTGCAGAACACGAGCGATCTCGACGAGCTTCTTGCTGCTCGGCATGGAGACCGTGGCCTTGTTCACAGAGTTAGCGTTACGGATGCGCGTAAGCATATCTGCGATCGGGTCTGTAAGGTTCATACAGATTCTCCTTCGTTCTTGATGAACACGTGCTCTTGGTTCTTCGCCGCCCTTAACGGCAAAGCCTTTTTAGCGCGTTTTCCCTGTTCCAAACTGATGCTTGAAACGCTGGTAGTGACTTACCAGCTGGCCTTCTTAACGCCGGGAAGCTCGCCCTTGAGTGCAAGCTCGCGGAAGCAGACACGGCACAGGCCGAACTTGCGGTACACAGAGTGCGGACGGCCGCAGCGCTGGCAGCGCGTGTACTCACGAGTAGAGAACTTCTGCTTGCGATTGCACTTGACGATCATCGATGTCTTAGCCACTTATATCCTCCTCACATAGAGTATTGTTCGCCCCAAGCGCCGCCCCCTTGTGGGAACGGCGCTTATAGGGCAGGTGAACCTATTTCTTGAACGGGAAACCGAAGGCGTCCAGAAGGGCCTTGGCCTCCTCATCGGTGTTGGCGGTGGTCACGAAAGTGATGTCCATACCACGCTGGTGATCGACGGAATCGAAGTCGATCTCGGGGAAGATGAGCTGCTCGGTGACGCCCATGGAGAAGTTACCACGGCCGTCGAAGCTCTTGGCGGAAATGCCGCGGAAGTCGCGGATACGGGGGATCGCGACGGAGGTCAGACGATCGAAGAACTCCCACATACGGTCGCCACGCAGGGTAACCTTGCAGCCGATCGGCATACCAGCGCGCAGGCGGAAGGTAGCGATGGACTTACGGGCACGGGTGATCATCGGCTGCTGTCCGGTGATGGCGCGCAGGTCGCGCACGGCACCGTCGATGGCCTTGGAATCGGTAGCGGCCTCGCCGACACCCATGTTCACGACGATCTTCTCAAACTTGGGGATCATCATGACGTTCTCGTACTGGAACTTGTCCTGAAGCTGCTGCTTGACCTCGTTGTTGTACTTGGTCTTCAGACGCGGCACATACTTCTCTTCTGCCATTGTTCACTCCTTCTTGGGGTTTTAAGCACGGGGCGTGGCCACGATGGGTTGTCCTCGTGCCTCCTGGCTGCATCCGCGCCGCTCATGGCATTTTGCGGTTTGGACTCGACGCAGCAGGAGCCGACAAAACAATCGGTACTATACGCGCATCGTGAGCGTATTTCCAGAAAAACCTCGTCTGCCTGCACAACTCCACAACTCCCCCGCACAAATGGGTCCCAAAAAGCAGTTGCGGTGAAATAGGGACTGTTTGGCGGCCTAACAGGCTTAAACAATCCGTATTTCACCGCAACTTATTGGTGGGGATGCGATTAGCGCTTGCGGGGGACGAGTTTGGTGCGGCGCAGGTGGATCATCTCGGCGGCGATGGAGATGGCGATCTCCTCGGGGTCCTCGGCCTCGATGGCAACGCCGATCGGAAGGTGCAGCTCGTCGATCTGGTCCTGTGTAAAGCCTTCCTGCTCCAGGCGGGCACGCACAAAGGCCGTCTTGCGACGCGAACCCAGACAGCCCAGGTAGGCAGGCTTGGCACGCATGGCCTGAATCACCACGTCGATATCGGACTTGTGACCCGCCGTGGCGACGACCACCAGGTCGCGCGGGCCGATGGGGCACTGCTTGCTCAGGCTCTTGTAGTCGACCAGACGACGGTCGTAGACACCGGGCACCCAATCGGGGGTCAGCGTGCCGGGGCGGTCGTCGCACGCCACGACGGCAAAGCCCGCCGCCGTAAGCACCCGCGCCGTCGCGGCGCCCACGTGGCCGCAGCCAAAGATATAGGTCAGGCCCTCGGGGCAGAGCGTCTCGATGTGCGCCGCGGGAATCTCAGAGGCCGCGTTGGTGTAGGTGACCTTACCCCCCTCCTCCACCAGCGAAAGCCCGGGGCAGCCGGCAATGGTATGGCGCGATGCCTCGCCATGGTACTCGGCCACATCGCCCTCGAGCGCGCTCGCGATAAACGGCTCAAAGTCGATGACGAAGTCGCCGATGCGCCGATAGACCAAGACGTCGGCAATTTCCTGGAACAACGGTGCCTGGGTCGCATCCAGATGCAGATAGCACAGGCAGATGGCTCCGCCGCAGATCATGCCGGTATCGGAGTTCTCGCCGCCCATGGTGTAGCGGACCAGACGCGACTGTCCCGCGCTCAGGAGCTCGCGCGCCTCATCCAGCGCAAAGAGCTCAATCTTGCCGCCGCCGATAGTGCCCGCCTGGCTGCCATCGGCAAAGACGGCCATCCATGCGCCCACACCGCGCGGTGACGACCCCGCCGTGCCGGCCACGACCACCAGCTCGCACGTCTCGCCAGCACGCAGGGCGGCAAGCGCCGCATTCACAACATCGAGCTTTTCCATTGCCGCCTTCTATCCTCTAAAGATATCGGTGAGCATAGCGAGTGCCTCGAGCACGCCGCCGCCGACCGACGTCGCCTTGTCCGAAATGTAGTTGATATAGTTGGCATCGCCGCGCGGGTCGACATCGGCGCATTTAAAGCCTTCAGTCACCTGCACGCCGTTCGCCAAAAGCCCGCGAAGGCAGCCATCGATCTGCGTGTACATGGGCGTATCGCCCGCGTAGCCAATCACGTCTCCGGCGCGCACGATGTCGCCGATTGCGCGGTCGGACCGAAACACGCCGGCGGCGGGGCTGTGGATAACGCGCTCTTTACCATAGCCGGCGATAATGCCTGGCACGCCCGTGTTGGGCTGGGGCGAACCTTGGGTAATGACACGGCCGAGAAAATGCCCGCGCATGGTCTCGACCACGGCATCGCAGTCAACCGGCGCGGTAAAGCCCGGCCCCACGGCGATGACGGCAGGCGCCATGTCGCGCGTGGTGCCCAAGTTGCGCTTAGCCAGAATCGCGTCGACCACGGCAGCGGGTTTCAGCTCGCCGAGCATCTTGGCCTGGGGGTCCACCACAACGGCGACGTCTCCGGCCTCGGTAATCGCAAGTGCCTCTGCCGGCGTCTGTGCCAAGCGAGCGCGAATGCCCTCGACCTGGACCTCGCCCAGGCGAATAGCCTCGCAAAAACTGATTGTGCGGCGGATGCACGTGGGAACCGCGATATCGGCCATAACGACCGACACGCCGGCGCGCACCAAGCGAGCGGCGACGCCCGTGGCGATATCGCCGGCGCCGCGAACATAAACGAGCATTCCCGGGGCACCTCCCTGTGCTACGGTTTGAGCAGAGCAAAAGCGGTTCGACCGCTACTCTGATGATTATTTATTATCACAGTATTATACGGCGGTGAACAGATGGAAACGACGAGCGGAAACCTTGCCTCCGCGCTCAAGATCGAGCCGGGCATTACCGCAATTATCGGCAGTGGCGGCAAGTCGACATTGCTGCGTGCGTTGGGTCTCGAGCTCATGCGCGCCGGCGGCAGGGTGCTTCTCTGTACCACCACGCACATGTTTCCCGTCGCCGGCGTACCATGGGACGGGTCGAATCGTCGCCTGGACGCCGCGCCTTGGAAGCCGGGGGCCCTGCATGTTCCCGGCTGCACCTGCGAGGCATGCGCGGGCATGAACCGCGGAAGTATCTGCCAGGCGGGTGTTTTGGGCCCGGAGACAGGCAAGCTCTCCGCCCCCGTTGAGCCGCTCAACGAGCTGGCGCAGCGCTTTGACTATGTATTGGCCGAGGCAGATGGCAGCAAGCGACGCCCGCTCAAGGCGCATGCCGCCTGGGAGCCGGTAATTCCCTCCGGCACAGCAAACGTTGTCTGGGTCGTCGGCGCCTCGGGGCTGGGCAAGCCCGTCGCCGAGGTTGTCCACCGCCCCGAGCTCTTCTGCGAGCGCTGCGGCTGCGAGCCCACCGACGCTGCCACCCCAGAGCGCGTCGCCATGGTGCTCAATGCCGAGCTGCGAATGCTGAACCTCAACAATGCCCGCATCATGCTCAACCAAGTCGACACGCTTGCCGACCCAACGATGGCAGATCGCTTCGAGGCAGCCCTCAACCGCCCCCTCATCGCCACCAGCCTCAAGTAGCTGGCGCTGCCCCAGCAGACCTATAAGTTGCGGTGGAATAGTTCCTGAAACGGCCTATTTGGCGGCTAAAC
>URTZ01000016.1 GCA_900550825.1 uncultured Collinsella sp.
CCGTGGCTCTGCGCGAGCCTTCGCTCGGTCCCGTGTTTGGCGTGAAGGGCGGTGCCGCCGGTGGCGGTTGGGCCCAGGTCATCCCCATGGAGGACATCAACCTGCACTTTACCGGCGACTTCCATGCCATCGGTGCTGCCAACAACCTGCTGGCCGCCATGCTCGATAACCATATCCAGCAGGGCAATCAGCTCGGTATTGACGTTAAGCGCATCACCTGGAAGCGCGTTGTCGACATGAACGACCGTCAGCTGCGCCATGTTATCGATGGCATTGGCGGTAAGGCCCAAGGTGTGCCGCGCGAGGACGGCTTCGACATCACCGTTGCCTCCGAGGTCATGGCAATTCTGTGCCTGTCTACGAGCATCAGCGACCTCAAGGAACGCTTGGGCGAGATTGTCGTCGGCTATAGCTTTGCCGGCGAGCCCGTCCGTGCCCGCGACCTTAAGGCCCAGGGTGCCATGGCCGCGTTGCTTAAGGACGCGCTCAAGCCCAACCTGGTGCAAACGCTCGAGGGCACGCCCGCGTTTGTCCACGGCGGTCCCTTCGCCAACATTGCCCACGGCTGCAACTCTATCATGGCCACGCGTATGGCGATGCGCTTTGGCGATGTTGCCATTACCGAGGCCGGCTTTGGTGCCGATCTGGGTGCCGAGAAGTTCCTCGACATCAAGTGCCGCATGACGGGCGTTCGCCCCAGCGCCGTCGTGGTCGTCGCGACCGCTCGTGCGCTTAAGTACAACGGTGGCGTCGCCAAGGCCGACCTCAACGAGGAGAACCTCGAGGCACTCAAGGCTGGCATGCCCAACTTGCTGCGTCATGTCGACAACATCCAGAACGTTTATGGTCTGCCCTGCGTGGTCGCCATCAACCGCTTCCCGACGGACACCGAGGCTGAGCTTGCACTCATCGAGTCCGAGTGCCAGAAGCTCGGCGTCAACGTTAAGCTTTCCGAGGTCTGGGCCAAGGGCGGCGAGGGCGCGCTCGAGCTGGCCGATGAGGTCATGCGTCTGATTGAGCAGCCGAGCGAGCTCAAGTTTGCCTACGAGGACGGCGCCGATGTTGCCGATGCCCTCGAGGCCGTCGCCACCAAGGTTTACCGTGCCGACGGCGTCGACTTTACGCCGGCTGCCAAGCGTCAGCTCGCCGAGCTGCGCGAGAACGGCTTTGGCAACCTGCCGGTGTGCGTCGCCAAGACGCAGTACAGCTTTAGCGACAACGCCAAGGCCCTGGGCGCTCCCGAGAACTTCCGCATCACGGTGCGTGAGCTCAAGGTTTCCGCCGGTGCCCACTTTGTGGTCGCACTGACCGGCAGTGTTCTGACCATGCCGGGCCTGCCCAAGGTCCCCGCGGCCGAGAACATCGACGTCGACAACGACGGCAACATCACCGGCCTGTTTTAAGCCTGCTGTCCATAGCTGCTTGTCCGCCCCGCCGTGCCCACAAGGCCCGGCGGGGCTTTTTGATCCTTAGGCCCGCGCATGTCTTGTAGATACCGACGGACTCTGCCCATCATAGGCTTTTGCGCGGGTAGAATGCATGGATAACTTGAGGCTCACGCGCGACGGAAAGGAATCGTTGCATGGATCAGGACAAGACAACCGTGATGGGCGGCTACGGTTCCGCGCAGGCTGGCGATAGTGCCGATGCGACCCGCGCTGTTCCCAACCCCGGTTATACCGACCCCGCCGCGACGCAGCCTTCTGCCGAGCCCACCCGGGTTATGGGCTATGGCGACACGGCGCAGGATTCTTACGCTGCATCTTCGCAAGGCCCCTATGGCAACGCAGCTCCGGATCCGTTTGATTACGCGCCGCAGGATTCTTATGCTGCCTCGACGCCGAATTCCTATGACAGCCTGCCGCAGAATCCCATTCCGCAGCCTCAGCAGACGACGTATTTGCCTCGCACGGCGCAGCCTCGCTACGAGTCGCGCGAGCCGTATCGCGAGTACCCCAAGTCGATTCCGCAATATGGCGAGGACGAGGAGAGGAAGCCGTCGCGTTCGTCGAGCGTGATCAAGAAGATCCTCATCGTACTGGCGATCTTCTTTGCGCTGTCGATTGTGTTTGCCATCGTGTCGGGCATGCTCAACAAGCGGGGGAGTTCAACGGCCGATGCCACTGCCGAGCAAACCGAGTCCGCCTCGTCAAGCACCGTCGATCTGAGCGATATCCCGGGGCAGTACTGGTCCAACGCCAAGAAGATCCTCAAGTCGCGCGGCGCCGATCTTTCGAATGCCGTGGTCCTGACTGATGATGGCTCAACGCCCGTCGTCGATGCCAACTGGGTCGTTGCTTCTGCCTACTATAACGACAACGGCAACCTCGAAATTCAACTCACGCACAAGAACAGTTCGGGCAACTCGTCCGACGGCCAAAGCGGTACCGACAGCTCGAGCTCCAATACGCTGGAGGACTTGAGCAACAAGGCGCAGGAGTTGGGAGACAAGGCGCAAGAGCTGGGCGATACGGCACAAAATCTGGGCGATACCGCGCAGAACTTGGGCGACATGGCGACGGATGCCTGGAACGCCCTACAAAACGGCATCTCGGGCGCGCAGGGAAACTAGCTGTTAAGCAGGCTACAACTGCTCGGCCGGACGCTCGGGCGAGCTAAAGCCCGAATCAAACGTGACGACGCATGAGGCATCGGGTCGGCGCTCGTGCACGATGCGCGTGACGAGCTCCAGCAGCTCCTCGTCGGATATGTCAAAGCCGTCGGGACGCACCAGGTCAAACGAAACGAACCCGTCGTGCTCGTGCAGGTCGTGGATGGAGAGCGCGGGATCGATCTGCATGACGCCGCGCTTGACCCAGCCGCGCAAGTCATCGCCGGTTGTCGCGATGGGGTCGCAGTGCAGCGTGATACCAATGCCCATCTGGCGCTTGATGTCGTGCTCGATGGTGTCCAGAATCTCGTGGTGCTCAAACGCGTCGCCCTCGCCGGGCATCTCCACGTGGGCGCTGGCAAACTGACGACCGGGGCCGTAGTCGTGCACCATGAGGTCGTGTGTGCCCAAGACCTGTGGATAGGACATGATCTTGTCGCGGATTGCCTGGACGAGCTTGGGGTCGGGCGCTTGCCCCAGCAACGGGCTGATGGCGTCGCGCACCAGGCCCAGACCGCTGATGCAGATGAAGACGCCCACACCCAGGCCTGCCCAGCCATCGAGATCAAAGCCGGTCGTCTGCGAAATAAGCGCCGCCACCAAGACCGAGCCCGAGGTGATGACGTCGTTTTTGGAGTCCTGCGCCGTGGCGATGAGCGTCTCGGAATCGATGCGGTTGCCCAGCGTGCGGTTGAACGCTGCCATCCAGAGCTTAACGAGCATGGACGTAGCCAGTGCCGCAAGGGAAATAAACGTGTAAGCGGTGGGCGAGGGCTTGATGATCTTAGTGACCGACTCGAGAATCAGGTTGATGCCGACGGCGCAAACCAGGACGGCGACGAACAGGCCGGCTAGGTACTCGTAGCGGCCGTGACCATAGGGGTGGCCTTCGTCTGCCGGGCGGCTGGCAAGGCGGAAACCGAGCAGGCTCACAATGTTGCTCGAGGCATCGGAGAGGTTGTTGAAAGCGTCGGCGATGAGGGAGACGGAGCCGGCGAGCAGACCCGCGATGCCCTTGGCCAGGCACAGGGTGATGTTGAGGCCAATGCAGACGAGGCTTGCGGAAAAGCCCGCGTTGGTGCGGCAAGATGCATCGACCGGCTCGCTCTCGCTGCCGGGAACAAGCGTATGTACCAGCCGATTTACAAATAGCATAGCGGTCGTCCTCACAATCATGTTTAAGGGGATAGTGTAGCTCGCACGGGGGCGCCGTGCGCCGATGCTCAGAAAATGCAGCAATAGTCTGCCGGTGCTAACGAGCGAGCCTTCTCGTCTGCCTGGGTGGTCCATTTTGGGCCACATGGGTATGGGCATGTGCCTGCTTGCTCGACATACTTAATGTCGACAGCCCCTGTGCAAAGGAGGACGTTTCCATGGACGAGATGTTTGCCATTAAATGTCAAAACTGCGGCGGCCCTATGTACTCGCACCAGGCTAAGCGCAGCTTTGAATGCGCCTATTGCGGCACGGTGGTTCCGTGGCAGGCGGACGCCGGAGAGCCCAAGAGCGCTTTGGGTATTCGCCATACGCCGTTGACGGTGGTGGATGGACTGCTCAAACTCACGCATGTGTCGCAACTCGAGCGCCCGCAGGACCCGGACTGGTATTTCTTCAATGCGCACTGGCGCAATCAGTCGGTCCTGGAACATCTGCTGTGGGAGGATCGCGGCACGGCGCAGGAGTTCCAAGAGGCCACGCATGTGAGCATTCCTTGCCCCTTCTGCGGAGCGTCCTTTGAGGGCGAGTCAACGCAGCGTGTGTTTGAGTGCCCGTCCTGCGGCAATAAGATCGGCATTGCGGACCTGCTCAAGCCGGGGACGTTTAGCAAGCGCCTGACCATGGGCGTTGGTGCGGAGTATGTGCCCGAGCAGGGTATTCCCTGCGAAATCTCGCCGCAGCAGGCACGTGCCAACGCGCTGCAGCTGGTGCGCCAGTATCCGGATGCCTTTGCCGGGCACGACGTGGAAGACGCGATCCAAAACGACATGATGCTCTTCTATTTCCCCATGGCGCTGGCGGACTTGCGCATGATGGCGAGCTTCCCGGGCAAGGGCCTGAGCAAGGAGGCCTTGGTGTACTACGAGGTGCTCGACTGGGCATACCCCAGGGCAAACTACCTGGACGTTCGCCTCATGGGCATTTTGGAGCCGTGGGACTTTGCCAAGGTCGGTCCGTTCGATCCCGCCATGCAGGAAGGTGACTTTCGCGTTGTCTCAGTCGATGCGTCTACCAAGGACCAGGTGGTCATTGATAAGTTGGCGCTCGACATTGCCGGCAACGATGCCGAGGCGGTGCTGGGGCTCAATAAAAAGAGCATCCGCACTTGGGCGCGCAAGGCCCGCAAGCATAAGGACGGCCTGGTGATGGTGCCGGTGTACTTTATCGATCGTCCGGCGACGGACAGCCGCGATGGCGAGCAGGTGCGCATTGCCGTAAACGGCCAGACGAGCCGCGCGGCAGCGGTGGTGTTTAGCGACAAGCGCGAGACGCATGTGGTGGCGTCGCTCAATCCGAGTCTGCATCTGTCCGGCGAAAGTACCGTGCATGCCACGCCCATCGAGGTCAAATACGTTAAATCGCCCTTCCTGTACCAGATCGTGCGCCGTGGAGGCGGCGAGCAACCGCGCCAGGTTGCAGCGGCAGCTGAGGGTTCCTACCGAGAAGAAAAGCCCAAACGCAAGGGATTGTTCGCTGCGATTTTTGGTAAGTAGGGGAGTGGTGCCGGGGCGTCGGGCTGCATCGCAAGGTCATGAGACGAACTTAAGACTGCTGGGAACGTGCTACCATTGCCGATAGCCTTAATCTTGTAAGAAGCGGAGGCCAGATTATGGGTTTTGCGGATCAGCAGCTTCAGCTTCAGGTACCGTATTCTCCTGACTACACGTTTAATGCCTTGAAGGCAGCTATGGAAAAGCTGCCTAAAGTAAAAGTTGATAGTGCATCGCCCACAACAAGAACAGTTGCAGCCGAGATTGGTATGAGCCTTTGGTCTTGGGGCGAAAATATCAGTATTTCGGTTGTTCCAGTTGAAGGCGGATCTGGCGTTACTGTCAAGTCGTCATCTAAGGTCAGGGCAAACGTATTAAACGGGGGCAAAAATGCAAAGAATATTGCCAAGATAGTCGATGCCCTATCGAAGGAGCTCGAGCGGTATCCGCAGGTTTCACAGACTATTGAGACGCTGGCGGATAGTGGTTGATGTAGTTGCAAGGCTTGAGAGGCTTGCAGCACTGCGTGAGAGTGGAGTACTTACCGAGGAAGAGTTTGCTGCAGAAAAGGCAGAAATCCTTTCGTAATCAGACACGATGGTTGGATTTGCATTCTATTATTGAACTTGTTTATACCAGGCTGAAAACATCGTGTGTAATAAAGGTGCGTAGTAGCCTCGTCTTGATTGGCGGATGTAAATAAACGGTGGAACGGCTGTAAAAGAGCCTTGCCACTGGGTAAAATCAGGATGTGCCGCGGAACCCGCTCCTCAGTCGGTCAACTTTGGAAGCGCGGGCAACGCAGGTATTATCGTCTAAAGGGCCGGCTGCAACCGGCCCTTTTCTGTGGCAGCCAATGGACCCACATCAGACGAAGGCCGCGTCTTTGCCTGTCAGGTCACGCTCGCCAGCCACGGCTAGAATGTCGTTGCCGGCGTCCATGACCGGTATTGTTTCGTAGCGTGCGTCGCAACCGCGAGTGCGCCTGCGACGGCTGCGGTGGCTTCGGTCGCAACGTGCTGCTACCCTTGCGTTTCGCCATTGGTCGCTTCGTTGATGGCGCGGTACTCGGCGCTTAGTTCGCGCGCCAGCTCTTCCTTGCTTGGAAGATACGGCAGGTATTTGGCGGCAAACACTTGGTCGTTGTCTTCGGGCAGCGTGTACTCGACAATCGAATCGCTTTTGTCCGCGCAGAGCACGATGCCTATGGGCGGATTGTCGCCTTCGTTCATGAGCTCGCGCGTGTAGTAGTTCACATACATTTGCATCTGGCCCAGGTCCTGATGCGTAAGGTCGTCCGTCTTAAGGTCGATGAGCACGAAGCAGCGCATCAGATAGTTGTAAAACACAAGGTCAATATAGAAATGGCGCCCATCAAAGGTGATGCGCTTTTGGCGCGCCTCGAAAGCGAAACCACGGCCAAGCTCCAGCAGGAACTTCTGAAGATGCGTGATGAGCGCCTGCTCTAGATCGCTCTCGCGAAACGCAGTATCGTCCGAGAAACCTAAAAACTCCAGTACATATGGGTCGCGGATGATATCCTCGGGGCGACGAGCCGGGGCGCTCTTTTGGATTTCCTGGGTGACGGCCTCCTTGTCCTTGCTGGCAAGTAGGCGCTCGCGGAACATGGTGTTGATCTGGCGTTCGAGCTGACGCGTGCTCCAACGAGAATCGGCGCATTCGTTCATGTACCATGTTCGAGCATCAGGGTCGGTTATACGCGATAACCTGCGGTAATGTGTCCAATTCAATTCGGAACGCAGCGCGTTCCGGATTGGGAACGCAAGATAAAACTGACGCATGTATCTTAAGCTTCTGGCGTTGAAGCCTCTGCCAAAATCCTTAGTCAATCTAACGGCAAGTTCGTCGATCAGTGCATCGCCATACTTGGCGCGCTCCTCTCCGCCCTGTTCATCAACAATACTCTTGCCGATCTCCCAATATGCCTCAACCATCGCAAAGTTAACGGCGGTATAGGCCTTGTCGCGAGCGGCGTTGAGAATCGAGGAGACCTGCTTGTAAAAACCTTCGGGCACGATTGCCGATTCTCCACGGTTTACTAGTTCACCCATCACTGTCGCCCCACTTTCCTCTTGTGGAATGCATCTTTAACGCATTTAGTTTAAAGCCTCGCGCGGACACGAATTGCTATGTTGTCTGGCACCTTCGCATGGGAGCCTTGCGGTGGTTAAAATGTGACCATAGAGGCAGTTTTAGCGAACCCCGCGGGAGTGACGCGTATGGACAACAACACGCTGCTGTTCCAGGACAAAGGTTCGGGTAGGTTTAAAGACGTTAAGATCTACCCCAACCGTATTGAGGTGCTCAAGAAGGGCACTTTCGGCGGCAAGCATATCGAGATTGTCTACCTTAAGGACATCACGGGCGTTAACAGGATCAAGGGCCGCAATGTTTTTCTTCGCAACAGGTTGTTGACTGCCTGTGTCTTTAGCCTGAGCAGCCGCTCCCAGGCCCAGGAATTTGTGAACGCGCTGAACATGGTGATGTAGCCGACGTCGGCGTTCGGGCCAGACTTACGCCCGCGCATCTGGCGGCACGGTGGCTGGTCGTTCAACCTGCGAGGCGTCCTTTATGAGCTGATCCCTCATGTCAAAATATAGGGGCGCAGAACGGTATTCCGCGCCCCTGATTGAGCCTATGCGTCTGAAAGCCAGCTTGCCTATTCGCTATCGTCCCCAGCGTTTTCGCGGTCACTGGCAAGCATTGCCGCGCCGGCGACCGTTGTCGCCACGGCGGCGGCAGCGAGCCCGGCGGCAATGCCAGAGTTGTCGCCTGTGCCGGCAAGCTTTTCGCCTGAGCCCTTGCGCTTGTTGCCCTTGTCGTTCTTGTCGGCGCCGCCTGCGTTGGTGCCGTTGCCGTTGCCGTCGCCGGTGTCCGTAGCGCCCGCGTTGCCCGAAGTCGTCACAGTAAAGCTTGCGGCTCCGTCGGTGGCAAGCGTGTAGTTTTTCGCCGCGTCGCCCAACAGGCCTTTCGCACGCACCCAATACGTCCCCGCGGCAAATGCCTCGCCCTCGGCCATCGCCGTTCCCGGAGCGCCGTTCGCGTCGTGCACAAACTCGAGCTGGGCCGTGCAGGCATCGGTTTCGAGCTTGCCCTCGAGTGATGCCGCAATCTTGGCGCGCACGTCTTCGCCGGCCTTAAGGCCTTCGAGTCCCTCAAAATGGGGCGTCAGCGCACGTGGATCGATATCGATGGGCACAGGGCCCTGCAGCCCCGTAACAGTCTCGTTGCCCAGGGCGTCGACATCCACATATTCGATGGCAAACGCATGTCCCGAGGCTGCTACGTTGAGTACGTTGCTGCTGTCGACAAGGCGGAAATGGCCCTCGCCAACGGTCTTGCCATCTTGGAGCGAGGCATCGCTCAGCGAGTCGCCATATGTCATGTGCATGCGGGCTGGGAGGTAGCACGAAGCCGTCTGCTTGTGCTGCGTATCGTAATTGCGCTGGTAGATGCTTCGGGCCAGTGCCGCATCAACAAAGTCGGACGCAATGATGCCAATGTGCTTACGGCAGTCCTCTTTTGTGCCCTCAACTCCGGTATTGTTTATATACGAGCTCTTGTACAGGTGCTCGTCGACCACTCGCGCTGCGGTAAAAGGGTTGTTTTGCGTGCAGCTCGTGTAGTTGATAAACCAGCAGCGCTCCGTTGCCTGCACCGTTGTCCCGTCCGCGGCAGTGATATCTACGGTGCCGCGCTTGAACTCGGCCGCCGCCTTCAGGGCCATATCGACCCAGTCGATTTTACTGGACCCCGTGCAGCTGTAATGGTCTTGGGCATATACCGCTGTGCTATAGGGCTCTTTGTCGCCCGTATTGCCCGCAGCCTCAAAGCCTTGCTCGTATTTCACGAGGCACATGGACTTTCCGGAATGCGCCTTGATTTTGTCGTCCCATTCGGTGAGGTCGAGGCCCCACGTGTGGCCGTCTACGCTGTCGCCGGCGAGTTTAAATCGACGCAGCAGGACGATCTTTCCGCGCACCTCGTTCAGTGTGGGGACATGGCTCGACGTATAGAACAGACCGGAGTTATTGTCCATAACATTGGCGAAAGCCGTCGTAACGCTTTCGTCGGTAGCTTCGTCGTTGCCTCGTGACACAAGCATGATGAGCGCTTCTGACGGGTTTTCGTTCAAAAATGTTTTGAAGTAACCGATGACATCGGAGAGATGTATAAAGCCCCCGTCTTTTTTGAGCAAGTAGCATATTCCATGGTCGATGCCGGGGTCGCCTTTATCGTTGTTCTTTCCAAGTCGGATATCAAAATAGCGAATGCCTTCGAGCAACTGCGTGGGGATGTAATCCTGCTGGCACTTTGCAAGCGAGGTTTGGGGCTCGGTGTCGTTGTCGACGCTGCAGGTGCTCGAATCATGCGTGCCCGGGATGCTCAGCTCGTCGAGGTATTTGTTGCCGTCGACGTATTTCATCCAGCATGGTCCGTCGACGTAGCTGCTATGCGTGATCCAGTCGATACTTCTACCGTGGTATTGATCTCGCCCTTGTCGTAACCGACAAGTTCGAGCTCCCACGGAATGCTCTTCCTCTTGTGGCAGATCTTGTTGTTGTCTTGGTCTTTGCCGTCCTTTTCTATGGCCAGGTAATTAATGTCTTTTTTCTCGTTTGTGCGGTCTCGGATGATGTAGGTTCCGTTTTGCTGGCGGTCGAACGCAAAAGAGCGGCTGGGCTTGCCGTCATGCTCGCCACTCCATACGTGGATGACCTTTCCATCTTTGTCCGAGTCGCCATCGACCGACCAAATGCTGTAGCCCGTCTTCTTGTGCTCTTCGAAATTGAGCAGGGTGCGGATGGCATACCAATTTGTATTTTCTGTATCGGTCGCCACGTGCTCGAGGATGAGCTTGTTGGACGTGCCGTCATTAAACAGGTGGCAGACGTTGCCGATGACGTTGCCGTCTTCGTTGACGCTCGCGGTGCGAAAATAGCCCGCGGGGCGAAGGCGAATGACGAACTTGTCGAGGGTGGCCGCCGATGTGGGCGTGTCTTCTGCAAATGCCGCGCGCATGGGAAGGCCCAATCCCGCGGTTTCGGGCAGGCTTACAAATGGCGACAATGCTGCGAGTCCAAGGCCCAGCGTAAACGCTCGGCGACTGATTGCGTGGTGTTCGGTCATAACTCCTCCGTTCGCAGGGTGCGGCTGTGCGCTCGTTTTGTTCACTATACTGCCCGGATGTCTAAACGTGTTGGCTTAATTGTCTGCGCGGCGCTATAAATCGGCGGGCGGGCGCGTTGGGGCGCTTGTCTATTTGTGCTGCTACCGCGCTGGGGGTGGTTTTGCCGCCCGGCACCCTCGCGTTCGCCGGCTATCGGCATAAGAAAGGGAGGGTCGGTTTACCGGCCCTCCCTTAGTACGAAACGCTGGGGCACCGCCGCTTGTTGGCGCTGCGCTCGTGTTTTTCGTTGCGCTCGCGAGTCGCTTAGCGCTTAATCTCGATATCGTCGAGCTTAACATCCATGGCCTCGGTCTTGGCCTTGGCGATATCATCGGCAAATTCCAGAGACTTCATCATGGTTTCGACGGCATCCTTGTGCTCCTCGACGTTGTCGATGCGCACGTAGACGCTGCCGCCGCCTGCTTCGGTGAAGTACTCAGTCGTCACGCCGCCCGAGTGTGTATAGGAAGCGTTGCGCCAAGTCTTGCCGTTGTACTTGACGGGGTCATTCTCGGTCCACTCAAAGCTGGCATTCCACTTTGCCTCGTAGTCGAACAGCTCGTCGGCGTTCTTGTCAGAGTCGAAGACGGGGATGAAGCGATCACTGGCGTGCTCGCTCTCGGTGAACTTAAACTGGGCCCTGTCGGCGGTGTCGCCGGCAACGTCGGTAATCTCGACGCCCTCGGGCATCTCGACCTTAAACCAGATAAAGTCGGTCTTCTTGGCGACGGGGACCTTTTCCTTGCTCTCGCTCTTGGGGGCGCTGCCGCCGCCCGATGCGCTCCCGCCGCAGCCGACAAGGGCAAACGCGGCAAAGAGGGCGATGCAAAGGGAGAGGATCGATAGGGTCTTTTTCTTCATGGTGGCGTCCTCCTTGTCTGCCGATGACATCACGGCGCCGCATGCTGTTGGGGTACTGATTGCGCTGGCGGCGGATGTCTCTGTGTACTGTGCGGCTTATGCCTCCGTTCATCGCTTATGGCCGTTGCTCGGCCGTGCCCCAACGGGTCCCTTACTTATAGATATGCCCCAGTTTGTGCCGTTCGGGAGTCTCGAAAGGTGGGCCATGTGTCCCATGTTTGCGGCGCCGACGCCTATCGTTCGTCATAGAAATCCGCGATGGCCAGGTGTGCTGACGCTCATGTGCTTATGGGCTAGACTTAGCATCATTACGTGTTTGATGCGGTTGGTCGGCGGTTGCCGCCCGACCGATCTATATGACTTGAAGGTGCATACGTATGAGCCAAGAGATGATGGACAAGACCTGCCGTGGATTTGCCGAGGCGCTGGCCGCGCGCGAGCCGGTTCCCGGCGGTGGCAGCGCGAGCGCCTTTGTGGGCGCGCTGGGCGCCTCGCTGTGCGGAATGGTCGCACGCTACGGGGCGACGAACCCCGCGCTTGCCGATCGCGCGGACGATTTGACGCACGCGTTTGCCCAGGCAGACGAGCTGGCTCAGGAGCTTGTCGACTTGGTTGCCGAGGATGTTCGAGCCTACGGGCAGGTGTCGGCGGCGTACGGTATTTCGCGCGAGGATCCGGCTCGACCGGCTGCGATTCAAGATGCGTTGCATGTGGCAGCCATGCCGCCGTACCGCATTATGGATGCCTGCGGTCGTGCGCTGGCACTGCTCGAGGACATGGCAGACAAAGGCTCGCGCCAACTGCTGTCCGACGTGGCGTGCGGTGCCGTGTTCTGCCGCGCCGCCATGCAGGGTGCGAGCCTGACACTCTTTGCGAACACCACGTCTATGAAAGATCGCGTTCGTGCCGAGGAGCTCGAGACGGCGTGTGATGAGCTGCTCGACACATGGTTGCCGCGCGCCGATGCGCTGGCGCGCCGTGCCGCCGATGCCGCCAGGAAGAGGGGATAGCCATGGCCGAGCTGCTGAAGGGTGCTCCCGTTGCTCGCGCTTTGACTGAGGAACTTGCTGCTCGCTGCGCAGCCCTGCGCGAGCGGGGCGTTGTTCCGACGTTGGCTATCGTGCGTGTAGGTGAACGCGAGGACGACCTATCCTACGAGCGCGGTGCGCTCAAGCGCTGCGAAAAAGTGGGGATTGAGGCTCGTCGTGTTTTGCTTTCTGCCGATGTTTCGCAGGAGGAGCTGTTGACGGCCATCGAGGACATAAATGCCGACTCGGCTGTTCATGGCTGTTTGATGTTCCGCCCGCTGCCCGCCGGCCTTGACGAGAACGCCGTCGCCGCAGCGCTCGATCCCGCCAAGGATGTTGACTCCATGACGCCGGCCTCGCTGCTTACCACGCTTTCGGGTCGTGGCGAGGGCTTTGCTCCCTGCACGGCCGAGGCCGTGTTGGCGTTGCTGGACCATTACAGTGTTGAGCTGGATGGGGCCAAGGTTGCGGTCGTCGGTCGGTCTCTGGTGATTGGTCGTCCCGTTGCCGCCATGCTTACGGCTCGCAATGCCACGGTGACGACGTGCCATACGCATACACGCGATCTTGCTGCCGAGTGCCGTTCTGCCGATATCGTTGTTGCGGCCGTTGGACGCGCGAGCACGATTGGCGCGGATGCCGTTCGCGAGGGCCAGACGATCATCGATGTTGGCATTAACTGGGACGAGGCCGCTGGCAAGCTGGTCGGGGACATCGATTTTGATGCTGCGGAGCCGGTCGTTAACGCCATCACGCCCGTGCCGGGCGGCGTGGGGGCTGTGACCACCGCGATTCTCGCCAAACACGTGATTGAGGCGGCGGAGCGCGCATCGAAATAGGCGTTTTGAGCTGTTTGAGGGGGTTAGCTATATACCACGTGGTCAAACAATGCCAAATATGAGTACTGTTGCCAAGATAGTCACATATGTCTTACGTCTTTTTGGCTTCCTAACGGTATCCATTATCGTTAGGAAGCCTATTTTATTGAACTTATGGGGAATAACGTTGTCTTGCTTTTGGGCAAATGGGGATTTTCGGCACTCGTTACAGGGAAATTTGCTGCCACTAAATTGGTGACAGTACTCATATTTGGCATTTTTTGACCACGGGGGCTGCCGAGGCCGTGGTTTCGCCCTTTCTGCGCCGAAGCGATACACTGTTGCCGTTTGATTTCTTCGCTCAAGGAGGATGCGCATGCCGTGCACAACGATTCTGGTCGGTAAAAACGCAAGCTACGACGGGTCGACCCTGGTCGCGCGTAACGAGGACTCGTCCAACGGGGTATTTGAGCCCAAGCGCATGCGCGTAGTGCATCCCGACGAGCAGCCGCGTGTCTACACGAGCGTCCTGAGCCACCTGACCGTTGAGCTGCCCGATAACCCCATGCGCTACACGAGCGTCCCCGATGTTGTCCCGGGCCACGGTATCTGGGCCGAGGCCGGTTTCAACGAGCTCAATGTTGGCATGTCCGCAACCGAGACGCTCACCACCAACGAGCGCGTCCGCGGCGCCGATCCGCTCGTGGACTACGTGCCCGCCAAGGGCAACGAGGGCGAGGACGGATACGTTCCGGCACAGTCCGGTGGCTTGGGCGAGGAGGACATGGTGACCCTGGTCCTGCCGTACGCCAAGTCCGCCCGCGACGGCGTGTGTATTCTGGGCGAGCTGCTCGAGCGCTACGGCACCTACGAGAACAACGGCATCGCCTTTAGCGACGTGGACGAGATCTGGTGGCTCGAGACCATCGGCGGTCACCACTGGATCGCCAAGCGCGTGCCTGACGACGCCTATGTGACCATGCCCAACCAGCTGGGCATCGACAGCTTTGACCTGGATGACGCCGAGGGCGCCCAGGCCGACCACATGTGCTCCGCCGACTTGCGCGCCTGGATGGCCGAGTGGCATCTGGACCTGACGCTGGGCGTCGAGGGCGACGGCCCGGCTGCGGTCTTTAACCCGCGCGAGGCCTTTGGTTCGCACAGCGACAGCGACCATGTCTACAACACGCCGCGCGCCTGGTACATGCAGCGCTGCCTCAACCCCAGCGACGTGTGGGATGGTCCCGACGCCGACTACACGCCCGAGAGCGACGATATCCCCTGGAGCCGCGTGCCCGAGCGCAAGGTGACCATCGAGGACATCAAGTACGTACTCTCGAGCCACTACCAGGGCACGGAGTACGACTGCTACGGCAGCAAGGGTACGCCCGCCACGCGCGGCGCCTATCGCCCCATCGGCATCAGCCGCAACAGCCAGCTTGCCGTGTTGCAGCTGCGCCCCTATGCGCAGCCGGCCTACCGCGCCGTGCAGTGGATGGCGTTTGGCTCCAACTCGTTTAACGCGCTCGTGCCGCTGTACGCCAATGTCGAGACCATGCCCGAGTACTATGCCGACACGCAGGCTCGCGTGACGTCCGAAAACTTCTACTGGGCCAACCGCCTGATCGGCGCGCTGGCCGACGTCCGTTTTCATGAGTGCGGCCGCGCCGTGGAGGACTACCAGGAGAAGGTCGGTGGCATGGGCCACAAGCAGATCCATGACGTCGACGCTGCCGTAGCCGCTCTGCCCGAGGTCGAGGTGCCTGCCGAGCTTGCACGCGCCAACGAGGCCTTTGCCGAGCGTGTCCGCGTGGAGACCGATGCCCTGCTGGGCAAGGTGCTCTACACCACGAGCTGCGCCATGAAGAACTCTTTCGCGATGAACGACAACGTGAGGTAGGGATTTCCCGTCGATCGAATAGCGCTAAAACGCTTTGTCGCTTTCGCTCAATCTTGGGTACAAGAACGCCAATGCAGTTGTTTGTGATTGGAGACAACCATGGTTATGAAACTCGATCAGTTTGTTAACGGCGCCATTAACGTGGGCTTTGGCGCTGCCGCCGTTGCTGTCGAAGGCGGCAAGAAGGTCCTCGACGACCTTAACACCAAAGGCGAGCAGGTCCGCAAGGACACCGCCACCCCCGATATCGCCCGCAGTGTGTCCGACATGTTCGAGCAGGCCGGCGGCACCATCTCCGACCTGACCGAGCGCTTGGGCATGCAGGGCGAGACCGCGGCCCAGCGCGTGCTTGACGAGCTCATCCTTGCCCGGGTCCGCGTCATGACCGCCCCCGAGCGCACGGCCTTCCTGGCCCATGTGCGCGACATCGTCGATTCGGTCGAGGACAACGTGACCTCGGTGCCCGTCGAGTCCGTTGAGCCCGACGATGCGAAGGATACCGAAGAAGCCGAGTAGCAGCGCAGATGGCAGATTCCACCACCGATTACAACAATCTAGATCCCTTGGGTGACGAGGCGGCGGTTGTCGATGAGGTCGACGCCGCCGTCTCGGGCGCTCGCAAGAAACCGCGCGCTGTCGATATGGTCCCCGAGGAGCCCGACGCGATGGCGCCGGATGAGGAATACCAGCTCACGCCGGCGGGTCGCCGCGAGCGCATCGGGCAGATTGTTCGCCTGGTCAAAAAGTACCGCGTGTGGGATAACCTCACGCCGGTTCGTTTGCGCCGCCTGCTCGAGGAACTCGGCCCCATGTTCGTCAAGATGGGGCAGATTCTGGCCAACCGGTCCGAGATTCTGCCGCAACGCTTTTGCGACGAGCTGCGTCGTCTGCGCTCCGATGTGGAGCCGGTGCCGTACGAGGTCGTACTTAGTTGTTTGGAAGAAGAATACGGCCTGCGCCTGGGGGAGATGTTCGATGCGATCGACCCCAACCCGCTCGGTAGCGCGTCGCTCGCGCAGGTGCACCGCGCTCGTCTGGTGACGGGCGAGGACGTGGCCGTCAAGGTGCAGCGCCCCGGTGCGCAGCAGGTTATGGCGCAGGACATCGATATCATCCGCTCGGTGGTGCGTATCGTTTCCAAGTTCGTCAACACTGATCAATTCGTTGACCTGCACGGCGTAGTCGAGGAGTTGTGGACCTCGTTTCGCGAGGAGACCAACTTTTTGGCCGAGGCCAAAAACCTCAACGACTTCTACGAGTTCCATAAGAGCGTTCATGGCGTGACGTGCCCTAAATCCTATCTGGACCTGTGCACCGAGCACGTGGTGGTTATGGACTACGTCGACGGCATTTCGATCGCCGATCCTGAACGCTTGGTGGCCGAGGGCTATGACTTGGAAAAGATCGGTGCCGCGATTGTCGAGGACTACTCGACGCAGGTGCTCGACGACGGCTTTTTCCATGCCGACCCACATGCGGGAAACATCATTCTCAAGGACGGCATCGTTTACTTTATCGACTTGGGCATGGTCGGACGCATGTCGAGTCACGATCGCGGTATCGTCAAGGACATGATTTTCGCCGTGGCCGAGGGTGACGTGCCCAAGCTCAAGGATTCGCTCATGCGCTTCGCCGTGACGCGTGGCGATTCGGCCGAGCTCGATCATTCAGCGTTTTTGTCCGACCTTGACTTTATCGTGGCTGACTTTGCGGGCCTTGACCTGAAGGATCTGGATATCGGCGAGTTTTTGACCTCGCTGTTAAACCTCGCGCGTAAGAATGACGTTGAGCTGCCGAGCGTGGTGACGATGTTCGCCCGCGGCATGGTGACGCTCGAGGGCCTGTTGACCGAGTACATGCCCAACGTCAACATGATCCAGATCATTCAGGCACACATCAAAAACGAGAAGAGCACCTACGCCCGCATGCGCGAGATGAGCCGCGACTTTGCAGCGAGCAGTTATCGCGCGGCGAAGGGCTCACTCGAGGCGGCTGAGTATCTGGGCCTGGCTTCGCGTATGCTCACACGCGGCCAGCTTAAGGTGAACACGCAGATCATGAGCAGCGATAAGGCGCTGCGACAGCTGGGTGGGATTATCGACCGCATGTCGATGGCAATTGTGATCGCCGGTCTGTTTATCGGTTCGTCGGTGGTGTACTACGCGCGCATCGAGCCGGTTGTGTTTGGTATCCCGGTCATTGGCTTTATGGGCTACGTGAGCGCGCTGGTGCTGGCACTTATGCTGGGCCGCAATATCTGGCTCAACAGCCACGGCGGCAAGCACTAGAGTCTGCGACCGTCACCGCATTTTCCTATCGCAAACAATAGCTTTTACCTTGGGCTTCGCCTGCGTGCGAGGCCCTTTTGCGTGATAGCATATTGACGGTATTAATCGATGGCCTAGATGGTGGTGCGGAGACGCACGAATGCGCGGTTTTCCTGCGCGTTTGGGAGAATCGGGGTGCAAGTCCCCGGCTGTACCAGTAACCGTAATTCCTCTTGGCTCGGGATGCTCGCGTCGCAGATCGGACGGCGCGCCTGAGCCGTTAAGGTTAAGTCGGATCGCCTCCCATCTTGCATGCGGCTGCGGCGTATGCCGCCGGTGTGCATAGGGCTCTGGAGGGAAGGGGGACCCCGATGGGGGAACTCGAGCGCAACATGCGTGATGACGTGGGGCAGCCTCAAGGCAACGCTCCAAGTACAGACAATGGGGGACAATTGGATATGTTTGAGGACGAGCGCGAGCGCGCCTCGTTGCATCGCCGTGGCGCGATTGCACGCGGTGTAGCCAAGCGCGGCCTGGTGGCATTCCTGGCCTTCGCGATGGCCTTTGGCACCACGCCGGCTCAGCTGTGGGCCGAGGGCGCCGAGGGCATTGCCGGGGCCGTGGCTCAGGCTACGACGCCGGGCGAGGACGCAGCGCTTGCGGGCGGTGCCGCTGAGCAGAGCGGCGCCGAGGCTTCGGATTCCGGGAGCGCGCCTGCAGCTAGTGCCGCTACAACAGAGGCAGCAACTGGCGACGAAGGCTCAGCGACGGGGGAGAGCCCTGCCACGAGCGAACAGTCTTCGACGGCATCCACTGGCCAAGCAGGATCTGCCGCCGCGACTGCCGTCCAGACAGAGAACCCGACAGAAACCGGCGATGCTGCCAAGAAGCAGGTCGAGGTCTCGTTCTCGATTGTCGGCACCGATGCCGACGGCAAGGCTCAGACCTGGGTGGCACCTACGCAGCTCAAGCTCGATGAGGGCGCGACGGCTGCGGATGCCTTCATTAAGCTGCAGGAGAAGACGGGCTTCAAGGCGAAGTACGAACCGAACACGGCATACGGTTTCTACCTCAAAAGCATCACGTCCCCGACAGATGGCCGCACACTTGCCTACGATCCGACGACTCATGCCTACTGGCAGCTGTTCGTCGACGGCGCGTCTTCCTCGGTTGGCGCGAGCGGCGTCAAGCTCACCCAGGGGCAGAAGATTGAGTTTGCCTTTACGGGTGGTAGCGCGTCCCCTGTCGTTAAGGACCAGCTTGCTGCGAATGTGACCGTCATTGGTCGCGATGCCCAGGGCAAGACTCAGACTTGGGTCGATAACGCGCAGTATGTGGTGACGTCCGGCTCGAACGCACTTGACCTTACGAAGGTCGCGCTCGAGGCGAATGGCATCGACGCCGTTGCTGCGGGCTCCTTCATTCTGAGCCTTAAGTACAACGGTGTTGAGCTGGGTACGCCGTTCGATTATTCGACCTATTGGCAGCTGTTCATCAACGGCAAGTCGAGCGACTACACGGCAGACAATGTCACCATTCATGCTGGTGATACCGTTACGTGGTTCTACGGTGGCTGGGGCGACCAGTTGCCGTCCGATTCCGTCCATGCTTCCGTTCAGGTCCTCGGTAAGGACAAGGACGGCAAGCAGCAGGTTTGGGCTTCGACGGGCCAGACGAGTCTCAAGGCGGGCTCTACTGCCAAGGATCTCCTTGAGCAGACCGGTCTTACTCTCGATGCTGGCGAATCGTCTTGGGGTTGGTTCCTCAACGGCATTACTTCACCGTTCGATAGTAAGTCCTATGGCTGGGATGCTGCGACTAATAGCTATTGGCGCTTCTACGTAAATGGCAAGTTCGCCGACGTTGGCGCCGGTGCCTATGAGCTCCAAGAGGGCGATGCCGTCACCTTTATGTATGGTGCTGACGCCGATGCCCTTCCTGGCCAGGTTCTTGGGTCTGTCGATGTTATCGGTCCCGATGTCAACGGCAACAATACTCGCTGGGGCTCGGCAAGCAGTGTTTCTTTGCCTGAAGGCTCTACTGCCCAGAACCTTATTGAGACGGTTCTGAAGGCCAAGGGCGTTACGTACAACGGCTCCCAGAGTGGTGAGTACTGGTTCCTCAATTCCATCAACTCGCCGTTCGATCACAAGCCGTATGCCTGGGATGCTGCGACCAATAAATATGGCTCTGTTAGACCAGGATTGACATACATGTGTCCCCACGGTGCCATATCTTTGA
>URTZ01000017.1 GCA_900550825.1 uncultured Collinsella sp.
GGATGAATGTGGGAAGTGTTCGGATGAAGTTGATAATCAAGGCCTCTTATTGCAAGCCCATCGCACGCGGCAACGGGCGTCCTCGTTCTACACTGGATGATACAATTTACGGGCCGGCGGGCGAAGCGGGCCCTATCCCCCGACCGAGCTCATCGCCCTGCGTTGCCGTGCGGCGATTTTCGTAGGTTCGCGCCTTGCGAAAGCCGGCTTGCAAAACAGCCAGCGAACGAAAATGACCCCACCCGGGGCCATTTTCGTTCGTGCAAATTGTTGACACGCGCCCCTGCTCTTACGCCTCGCGCAGCCAGTCAAACGCCACGCGCGGGATACCGTCGGACACATACACGATGCCGGCGCGCTCAAACCCCGCCTTGAGGCTCGCGCCCTGCATGGGCAGGTTGTCCTGATGCGTGTCGATGCGCAGGTGATCGGCACGCTCCTTGGCAAAGGCAAACATCGCAGCCGCGATACCGTGCACGGTGCCGTCGGATGCCACACGGTGCAGCACGGCGTACGGAGTGTCGCTACGCCATTGACCGTCCTCAATTACGTCATAGCACTCGTCCGGGCCCGGTAAAAAGGCAAACGTCGCCACCACGCGGCCGTCGACTTCACACACATAGCTGCCACCAGCAGCGATATCGGCAGCCAGCTGCTCGGCAGAAGGCGTGCCCTCGGGCCACTGCGTGGCGTTGCCATGCGCGCGCATAAAGGCGCGGGCCGCGTCATAGATAGCCATGACGGCGGGAATGTCGGTATCGAGGGTTTTTCTGATCATCACGCGGCGACCTCACGTTTATTGGTATCACTTTGATTGGGCAATGATACCAGCGTTTGGAGAGGGGCACGAAGCAGATGGGAAGCAAAAAGCGAGCCGCCTGGTCAAAAGCTAAAAGCGAGTTTTTGAGCACTGCCACCGGCGGCGATATGAGCGACCTGTTTGCGCGCGAGGACGAGCGCCGCGACGCCCTGGACGCCGAGCGCGATGAAGCCTGGCGCTACAAGTCGTGCGAACGCAAAAACCGTTACGACACACGCGCCGAGGCCGAGGCAGTTATGGCCGACTGCGAAAACCGCGGGCGGCGCGGTTTGGCCTGCTACAAATGCGAATACTGCGGCGGCTGGCATCTGACGTCGCACCCTTGGAAATAGAACCCGCATCGGCACGGTGTTGACGGGACGCCAGCCATCGTGCACAAGCTACGGGCGCGGCGGCACCAAGACATCGTAACGAACGGCCTTGCCCGCAAGTTGATAGCTCGGCTTAACACCGGCAAGCAGTGGCCCCTTCACCGGCCGCTTGATAACCAACTTGCGCGGGTGCACCGCAAGCGCAGCCTCAACCAGCGTCTCCTCATCGGCGCACGGCTGCTCCAAATGATGCAAGAGTTGGAACTTCTTTTTGACCGCTGCACTCTTGGTGCGCTCGGGAAACATGGGGTCCAGGTACACCACGTCGGGTGCTGCGAGCTCGCCCTGCTCGAGCAGCTCGACGGTTTGACGAAGGCCTGCAATGCTGTCCTCGCCCGCATGCAGGCGCATGCGAGCCACGGCAGCCGCAAGCACCTGATCATCCGCCGCGCGATCCAAGGCATCCTTGAGGAGCGCCGCGATCACGCAATCCTGCTCATACAGATCGACGGTAAAGCCCGCGGCCGCCAACAGCAGCGAATCCTCGCCAAAGCCTGCCGTGGCATCAATCGCCCATGGGCTCTCGATGCCTTTTGTGCGCGCAGCCTTTACCAGCAGCTCTTGCTGCAGACGGCCTTGCTTGAGTCGTGGCAGCATGCGGGCAAAATCGGCACGCAGCTCCATCGCGCCGTCGGTGAGCGTGAGGCCCTCGGACTTCCCGGTCAGCTCAAGCCCCGCGGCCCGAGCAACAGAAAAGGGATCGACGACGCCCATGGACACTCCTTAACAAGCAAAACGAATACGCGGGGCGCCGTTTATGCCAGCACCCAACCGTCCGCTATTGTCCCACATGCGACATGGCCCACAGCATCGCAATGCAAAGCACCGCCATCAATCCCGTGCACACGGCAGCGATCACAGAATCGCCCATGCGCCTTCCCAACGACCGCGGCTCACGCACTTGCCCTGTTCCGTACATCATGGCTCCTCCTTGAGACCAGCTCCTTGTTACGGCCTCATCATCGCAGCGCCGCACATGGGCTGCCATCGATTTGGCTTACGTCCAGCTTTCCTTTTTGAAAGGTTGGACCGTACAGGCAAGAGACGCTTTCAAACGCATGCATCGTCCCGTTGAACTACAATGTGCTTCACGATATGTGCCGTAACCTGGGCGCGACAGATTCTCCGCGCCCGCATCGAAAGGACCAGCTATGAGCGCTGCTCGCAAGACACTCAAAATCCTTGCCCTGATTTATTTTGTTCTGGGCATCGCCAGCCTCGTCATCGGAATTGCCGGCATTGTTACCGGCAATTTTGGATCCGCTTACGGATCGAACGCCACACTCGCCGCTGTTGTGGTGATTGTTAAGGGTCTCGTCGACCTTGCCGCAGGCGTCGCCGGTATCAAGGGCGCCAACAAGCCTTCGCAGGTGGACGGCGCGTTTAAGCTCGGTATTGTTGCCGCGGTCGCCACGCTTGCCCAAGCGGTGCTCACGCTTCCCGCGTTTGGCGGCGACGCCATCAACTTTGGCGCCTTTGTCATCGTGGTGTACGACCTGTTCTTTGTTCAGCAGGCGCACGCCGTTAAGGCCGAGAACAAGGACCGCCTATAAGCGCTCGCTTCTCATAACCTCTGCAGCCAAGCAACTAAAAAGGGCCGATCGCGCATCTCCGCGGTCGGCCCTTTACGTTTGCCCAGATAAAACCTACCAAAATAAACCTGTCCCTTTTTGGCAGGTTGTTAGCTGTGGCGGTACTCGGCGATGATGAAGTCGATGTCAGTCTGAAGGGTATCGAGGTTTGCCAGGCGCTCTTTGTCGGCGGGGCGCGTGCGGTAGTAGTACGGCGTCATCTGGAACACCGCCTCGATGTCCGCTTGGGTCTGAAGCGTAATATTCGCAGACACCCGCTGCGTTCCGACCAACTCGAGCTCGGTGGTCTGCGGCAGCTTCTCGTCATTAAGATATGGCGTGTCGTAGAGCACCTCCTTGAGCCCAAACAAATGACGGGCACCCGGCACCACGGTATAGAGTGAGCCCTCTGGCGCCAGCACGCGGGCAAACTCACGCTCGTTAAAGGGAGCGAAGAGCTCGGTCACCATATCGAAGGCGCCGTCCGCCACGGGGATGTCCTTCATGTTGGCCACGAAATAGGTCGCATCGCCGCGCTTGGCGGCCAGGCGCACCATCTCTTTGCCCAAGTCGAACCCGTAAGCGCCCACGCCCGGCACCGCGCCCATGGCACTCGTGTAATAGCCCTCGCCACAGCAAATATCGAGCAACGTCATGGGGCCGTTCGTAGGCGCAGCGCGCCCAGACACCTGCTTGCGCACCAGCTCGACCATCGCATCGCGCAACGGCGCGTAGTATCCACGGTTCAAAAAGTCACGACGGCTGCGCGCCTGCGACTTGGGATCGCCCATGGAGTCGCCGCTCTTGGACGAGCGCAATAGATATAGATAGCCCTCGCGCGCACGGTCAAACCGGTGCCCACCCGCGCATGCAGCACCGCGTTCGTCATCCACCAGCGGCTCATGGCAAACGGGACACAACAACATGGCAACTCCTTAGCGCGAACAACACAACGCCCACCATTGTCGCACGCCTTCCCCACCTAGTCATTGGGGACGTTCTTAAATGATTAGCCGTTTAAGAACGTCCCCAATGACTAGTCGATTAGGAGTATCATCATCTGCGCAAATAAGCACGAAAGAGCATATTAGAGATTGAGAGCGTATGGCCGATACCGTATCTAAGCACATCGACATGACCACCGGCTCGCTGTGGCGCAATATTCCCCTGTTCGCCTTCCCCGTAGCCGCGACGAGTATCTTGGAGCAGCTGTCGAACCTCATCGCCACGGTCATCATCGGCAACTTCTCGGGCGACCAGGGAACCCTCGCCATGGCGGCGGTCGGCTCTAATGTTCCGCTTACCAGTCTTATGCTCAACCTGTTTATCGGCATGTCGCTTGGCTCCAATGTGGTCATCGCCAACGCTATCGGCCGCAACGACCAGAACATGGTCAAACGCGCCGTCCATACCTCGATTCTTATGGCACTTGTGGGCTTTGTTGTCATCGCTCTGGGCGAGGTCTTTGCCGAGCCCATGCTCGCCGCGCTCAACGTTCCCGCCGAGACCATGCCGCTCGCTTCGCTCTATCTGCGCGTCTTTTTGCTCAGCATGCCCTCGATCTTGCTCTACAACTTTGAGGCCGCGATCTTCCGCTCCGTCGGCATCACCCGCATGCCGCTGCAGGCGCTTGCCGTGTCCACCGTCCTCAACATTGGCCTGGACCTCATCTTTGTCCCCGTACTCCACTGGGGTGTCGCGGGCGTCGCCATCGCCACCGCCATCGCCTACACCGTCAGCGCCGCCACACTCTTTATCCGCCTGCTCAAGACCGACTCCGTCGTCCGCGTCACCCCACGCGACCTGGCTATCGACCCCGTCGCCCTCAAGCGCATCGTCAAGATCGGCCTGCCAGCCGGCATCCAAAGCGCCGTCTTTGCCGTAGCCAACATCATCATCCAGTCCGCCATCAACAGCCTGGGCACCGAGGTCATGGCGGCATCGAGCGCCGCCATGAGCTTGGAGTACGTATGCTACAACCTGCTCAACAGCTTTAGCCAGGCGTGCACCACCTTTGTGGGACAAAACCACGGTGCCCGCCAGATCGACCGCTGCACCAAAACGCTCAAGGTCTGCCTGGTCGAAGGCGGTATCGTCGCGCTCACCACGATCATCGTTATTGTCGGCCTGGGGCGCGAGATCTTGTCGCTGTTCAACAGCGATCCCAACATCGTCTCGATCGGCTATATCCGCGTGTGCTCGATCTTCCCGGCGTACGCCTTTAGCATGTTCTACGAAAACATGTCAGGCTACCTGCGCGGCTTTGGCATCTCGCTCACGCCCGCCCTCATCACCATGATCTGCGTCTGCGGCATCCGCTTCTACTGGGTGTTCTGCGTGTTCCCGCACTTCCGCACCTTTGCGAACATTATGATGGTCTACCCCATCAGCCTGGGCACCACGGCGTTCTTTATGGTCGTGGCGGTGCTACTCTGCCACCCGGCACGCACCTATCGTGTCACCCAAGCCAAAGCGGCAGCCCGCTAAACACCGCACTCAACGCCGCGCCAGTCATTAATTGACAATATGAGAGCTCATATAGTCGATAAAGCGCCTCGTGGCGATGGGCATGGTGTCCCAGCTGCGCCAGGCCGCCACTACGTCGCGCGAGGGGGCGTGCACGATGGGACGTACGCGAATATCGGCACGCATGCCCTCCACAGTACGACGGTAGAGCATACTCACGCCTAGGCCCTCCTCCACCATCGCCATGATGGTGTAGTCGTCGGTGACCTCGCTCGTCACGTGCGGCGACAGGCCATGCGCCGCGAATGCATCGAGCACCAGGCTCTGTTCGCCCTCATCCAGCAGCACAAACGGCTCGGACGCCAGGTCGGCGAGCGTCACCTTTTCCTTTGCCGCCAGCGGATGCGCGACAGGCAACAGTGCCACCAACTCGTCGTGATAGACCACGCGCTTCTCGAGGCCAGCAGTAAACCCGCGTGCCGTAAAGCAAAAATCCACTACGCCGTCGTGCACCCATTGGGCGTTGCGCGTGTAGTCGCCCTGCTTAAGGGTAAAGCGTACGCCCGGGTGCAGCGCCCCAAAGTCGCGGATCACGCGCGGTAACACGGTTCGACTCACGTTGGTAAACGTCGCAATGCGAATATCGGTCGACGAAAGCCCCAGCAGCTCCTGGCGCTTGCCCTCGAGCTCGGCCTCGGCGGTCACGATTTGGCGCAGGTACGGCAGATATTGTTTACCGTCGCGCGTAAGCGAAACGCCCTGCTTTCCGCGCTCGATAAGCGTGGTACCCAGCTCGCGCTCGAGCGCCTTGACGGCCTGGCTCACCGCACTTTGCGTATAGCCCAGCTCGTCCGCCGCGCCTTTAAGGCTGCCGCAGTCGACCACCATACAAACAATCTGATACCGCGATGCCATCGTGCCTCCACATCAATGCAGCCGTAAAACGTTTGCCAGGGCTTTTTCTGCCTACATTAGTATTTCTTAATCATACTGAAGATACATTCGCTTTACTACATCCACATCTGGGAGCAGAATCCTTTTTACGAAACCGTTCTGTAACAAAAGGAGTCCCATGGATCGCAAAAAAGCAATCGCGCTCTCATTTTCCGTTCCCGTCGCATGGGGCTTTTCGTATCCCCTCATGAAGATCGGCATGGACAGCATGAACGCCACGAGCATCGTCGCGCTACGCTGCATCATCGCCTTTGTAGCCTGCCTTTTGCTCTTCCACAAGCACGCGTTTCGCATCAACCGCGACCTTATGGTCCGTGCCGCCATCATCGGTGCCATCATGGCAACCGAGCTCACCTGCATGTGCCTGGGCTCCAGCCTCACCTCCGCCTCCACTGCCGGCTTTTTGCAGAGCCTGACGGTCGTGATCGTGCCGTTTGCCAACGCCGCCCTGCTGCGCCGCGCCCCCGAGCGCAAAGTGCTCGTCGGCACCGCCATCGTCACCTGCGGTATGTTGCTGCTCTCGGGCGCCGACTTCACCAGCCTGAACCCGGGCGCGCTCATCATGCTGCTCTCCGCCTTTGTCTACGCCGGCCACATCATTGTCGCCAAGCGGTTTGTCGAAGAAGTCGATCCGCTGTCCCTGGGCGTTTGGCAGCTGGGCTTTGGCGGCCTGTTCTCGGGCATTGCCGCATGCGTCTTTGGCGGTTTCACACTTCCCAGCACGCCCAGCGAGGTCGTGGTCGTCGTCGCGCTCGCACTCATCTGCTCTGCCTACGGCTTTATCACCCAGACGCTCGTGCAGCCCCACGTGCCTGCCGAGACCACCGGCTTCGCCTTCTCGCTCGAGCCGGTCTGCTCCGCCGTCTTCTCGTTCTTCCTGGTCGGCGAGGTTCTGAGCCCCATCGCCTTCTTTGGCGCCGCACTCATCCTCAGCGGCGTCATGGTGGCAACCGTCGAGCTTCCGCGCCTCCGCGCACATGGACAGGCTCGCATGGCAGGAGCGCCCGAGCACGTCTCGTAGACCCCGCTCTTCATACAGCCGTGGCATAAAGGCAACCGGTGCGCCTTTACAATAGATGCAAACAGAGCATCTGACGTAAAGGAGCCCCATGGACGCCGCGACCCGCGACCGCAACATAGCAACTTGGTTGGGCGATGCACCGCAGCCGGTACGTGACACTACGAACCAGCTGCTCGAGCGCATCGCCCTTTTGCGTGCCGAGCAGACTATCTACCCGGCACAAGACGACATCCTCAATGCCCTCGCCTACACGCCGGCCGACCAGGTCAAGGTTGTCATCTTGGGTCAAGACCCCTATCACGGACCCAACCAGGCAATGGGGCTGTCGTTCTCGGTCCCCGCGACGCAAACCAAGTTGCCGCCGAGCCTGCGCAACATTTACAAGGAACTCAAAGCCGATCTGGGTTGTCCCATTCCCGCCACGGGAGACCTAACCCCATGGGCACAACGGGGCGTCCTACTCCTTAACACTACGCTCACCGTGCGCGAGCATGCCGCCAACTCGCACGCCAAACTGGGCTGGAGCACGCTCACCGACTACGTTATCGAACGCTGCTGCCAGCTGCCCCAGCCGGTAGTCTTTTTGGCATGGGGCCGCTTTGCCCAGCAGATGGTCGAAGGTAAGCTCGACGCAACTGGTGCGGGCAAGGCAACCGACAAGTTCTGCCTGGCCTCCACGCACCCCTCGCCGCTTTCGGCCAACCGTGCCACAGCAGAACTCCCCGCTTTTATGGGGTCGCGCCCCTTCTCCGCTGCCAATCGGCTACTCGAACAGCACGGCTCGACCCCCGTCGACTGGACTTGCCTCGGCTAAAAATCGATACATCAAAAACGCGCCCGACGGCTTTCCATCGGGCGCGTTTCCTATTCGGGCCAAATAAATTGTGTGCGGCCGGCCTCGCCGCCATCGATCAACAGACTCTGTCCGGTCATAAACCGGTTGGTCACGCCCACAAAGTAGATCCACTCGGCGATCTCTTGGGCGGTAGCCCAGCGTTTAAGCGGCGTGAGCTCCATAATCTGGTTCCACAGGTGTTCGTCTTCCATCACGCAACGGTTGAGCAGCGTGATAACGCCACCCGGGTCCACACTGTTGGCGATAGCCTGCGGCGCCAGACGGTTTGCAAGGTTCTTGGTGTAGGCGATAACGCCGCCCTTGCTGGCGGCATAGTCGGGAAACTCCGATCCCGTATGCCCGCTCGCCGACCCCACATTGACCACGGATTTGATAGCCGATGCCGGCTTGGCAGCAAGCCCCTCCCCCGCAAAGGCGTAGCGCTCGGTCACGTTGATGGTGCCATACAGGTTGGCGGCGATGTCGTCGGCCGAATCCTGCGTACCGGCAACGTTCACGATCACCTGGGGCTCAAGGTCGCTTGGAAACGAGTCCGGCTCGCGGACATCAACGATCAGATGGCGGTAGCGCTCGTGTTCGATCGCCGGCGACAGCAGATCAAAGCCCACGACCTCGTGGCCCTCATCCAAAAAGCGCTGCACGCACGCGGCTCCGATGCCACCCGAAGCGCCCGTGATCAAAACCCGCATACTTGCTCCTTAGGCGGTTGCGTGACGCTCGAGGTACTCGGAGCCCACATTCTCGCGCTCCCAGCCGCGCACGACCTTGTAGCCCACGGGGCTCAAGAAGACCTCGCACAGCAGCTCGGCAACAGCACCGGTCAGCGAGCACATAAGGACCTGCACCCAGGTCCAACCAAAGAACGTGTGGCTCACCACAATGGCAAAGACCAAGTTGTCGATAAACTGGCCAATGCCCGTGGACACATAGGAGCGAAAGGCAAAGCTCGCAAAATTATTCTTTTTGAGCATGCGGCCGAGCGACTGGTTGAGCGTGGAGTTAACCACGGCAGAAACGAGCATTGCCAGCGAAGAGCCCAGCACCACGTACCAGGTGCCGCCGATGGTGGCGTTAAGGGCAGTGTTGACCTCGATCATGCCCGTGTCGTAGTAGGCGCCCCACATGCCGGGCGTGAGCGAGCATGCCCAAAAGCACAGACTCACGGCCAGGTTGACCAGCAGCGCGAGGATAGAGATTTTGATGGATGCCTTGGCGCCAAAGCGCTTGCAGATCATGTCCTGGCACAAAAACGAAACCCAGCTCACCACAAAGCCACAGTCGAGCGCCAGATACGGCAGGCTGATGAGCTCTTTGTTGGCCAGCAGGTTCATCATGATGACGCTCACGAAAAACAGCGAAACCGTTGCCGCGGGAATGCTCCGCAACAGGACCTTGTAGTCCTCCATGACCTTCTTGATCATTATGTACTCCTTTGGTTTTAGGTTTAACGAGCAGGATATCGGACCCGAACTGCTCGGACGCCCCGGTCTTGAGACGACGGTGGGTATAATAGCCGCTCACACGGCATAAGGCAAGCAAACGGCGCGGCAGCCCCGCAGGGCCACCGCGCCGATGCGTTAAAAGGCCACGTTGCCAAACTCCGACAGGATAAGGTCGGGGTTGTGGTCAGTTGCCCAATCCACGTTCCACGGGCTCGTGAACAGCAGCAGCTTACCGCCGCGCATGTCCTCGACGCGCAGCGTGTCGCGCGTGAGCGAAAGAGCCGGGATATCGATGGTATCGGGGTCATTCTGGATCCAACGAATGTCCGTATAGGGCAGCGGCTGGCGACGAACCTCAACACGGTACTCGGCCTTGAGGCGGCGCTCGAGCACCTCAAACTGCAGCACGCCGACCACGCCCACGATGACGCTCTCCATGCCGGCACCCAGCTCGCGGAAGATCTGGATGGCGCCCTCCTGGGCAAGCTCCTCCATGCCCTTGACGAACTGCTTGCGCTTGAGCGTGTCGACCTGCGTAATGCGAGCGAACATCTCGGGGGCAAACGTCGGAATCTGCGGATACTGCACGTGGCGCTTGCCAGAGCACACGGTGTCACCGATGCTAAAGATACCCGGGTCGAACAGGCCCACGATATCGCCCGCGTACGCCTCGTCAACAATCGCGCGGTCATCGGCCATCATCGACGTGCCCGTGGCAAGTTTAAGCTTGCGGTTGCCCTGCACGTGGAAGGCGTCCATGCCGCGCTCGAACTTGCCCGAGCAAATGCGCACAAAGGCGATGCGGTCGCGGTGGTTCTTGTCCATGTTGGCCTGGATCTTAAACACAAAGCCGCTAAAGTCGTCGCGGCAGGGATCGACCGGTTCGCTGGTGAGCGTATCGGTATAGGCGCGCGGCGTCGGGGCCAGACGCAAGAACTCCTTGAGGAAGGGCTCCACGCCAAAGTTGGTGAGCGCCGAGCCAAAGAACGCCGGGCTCAGCTTGCCGCAGGCCACAGCATCCAGATCGAGCTCGTCACCGGCGCCATCGAGCAGCTCGATGTCGTCCATCAGGTTCTTGTGGTTCTCCTCGCCGATGAGCTCGTCCATGGCAGGATCGCCCAGCTCGGCCTCAACCTCGGCGACCTTCTTGGTGGCGTTGGCGTGACCGTCGCCCTCAAAGGCGATGACACGGCGGGTCTGACGGTCGAACACGCCGCGGAAGTTGCGACCGCTGCCGATCGGCCAATTCATGGGATACGTGTTGATGCCCAGGACATTCTCGATCTCTTCCATGAGCTCAAACGGATCGCGGGCCTCGTGATCGAGCTTGTTCACAAAGGTGAAGATGGGGATATGGCGCAGCGTACAGACCTTAAAGAGCTTCTTGGTCTGGGCCTCGACGCCCTTAGCGCCGTCGATGACCATGACCGCGGCGTCGGCAGCCATGAGGGTACGGTAGGTGTCCTCCGAGAAGTCCTGGTGGCCGGGGGTATCGAGGATGTTGACGCAGGCGCCGTTGTAGGTGAACTGCAGCACCGAGGAAGTAACGGAAATGCCGCGCTCCTTCTCGATGTCCATCCAGTCCGAGACGGCGTGCTTGGCCGAGCTCTTGCCCTTGACCGAACCGGCGGTCTGGATGCTGCCGGTATAGAGCAGCAGTTTCTCGGTAAGCGTGGTCTTACCGGCGTCCGGGTGGCTGATGATCGCGAATGTGCGGCGCGACGAGATTTCATCCGACAGGCTTGCCATGCGGATCCTTTCTTGCATTGAGTGCATTACGTCGTTGTAACCCGACTATTGTAGCCGCGAAATGCTGCGACAGGGCACCTATCAGGACAAATTCATCAGTTGGCACTTGGATACCGGTCGGCGGCGGCACTCCGCAGCAGTTTGTCTCGACCTGTAACATCTGGAGCGGTTTTGAGCCTCTACCTGTTACAGATCGAGACAAACGGATGGGCCTGCCGCCAAAATCTCAATCTGTAACATCTAGCCGCCCAAAACCGCTCCAGATGTTACAAATCGAGACAAAAGGACCGGCGGACAAACAGCATCTTAATCTGTAACAACTAGCTGGGATATTCGGAGCTTGTTGTTACAGATTTAGACAAACGGTGGCCAATCATTCCGATTTTCCTCTTGCATAACTGTGCATAGTGTATATATACTGTGCTTACCGGTTATATACACGTGTAGCCCATCAGCTAAGGAGCCGCTGTGGACATCATCCTATCCAATTCGAGCGACAAACCTATCTACGAGCAGATATCCTCGCAGGTCAAGGCTCAAATCCTTTCGGGCGCGCTCGCTGCGGGAGCCAAACTCCCGAGTATCCGTGCGCTCGCCAGCGACCTCGGCGTGAGCGTTATCACCACCAAGCGCGCCTATGCCGACTTAGAGCAGTTTGGGTTTATCTGCACTGTGCAGGGCAAAGGCTGCTTTGTCGCCGAGGGCAACCAGGAGCTCTTGCGCGAAAACCAGCTCTGCCATGTCGAAGAGCTGCTTGCACAGGCAGCGACACAGGCAGAAGCCCTGGGCGTCACGCGCGATAAGTTGCACGAGATGCTCGACCTGGTAGCCCCCGAAACCATGCAGTAACCATCTGCAAGAAAGGCTATACCATGCAAAACTTGCTAGAACTCAAAGGTGTCTCACGCCGCGTAAGTGATCGCTTTTCGCTGCGCGATGTCACACTCACCGTAGAACCCGGTCAGATTGTCGGCTTTGTGGGCGCAAACGGCGCCGGTAAAACAACGACCATCCGCGCCGCACTCGGACTCATAAAGCTCGATGCCGGCGAGGTGTACCTGTTTGGGCAGCGCTGCAATGCCAATGCGTCCGATGAACAACAACGCCGCATGCGCTCCCGCATCGGTCTCGTACTGGACACGTGCCCCTTCCCTTCCACGCTCAAAGTGGCCGAGGTCGAGGCACTCGTAAGCCCGGCATACCCCACGTGGAGTCATGAAACGTTTGCTGGCCACATCAACCGGTTTGGCCTGGACCCCAAGGCAAAGGTCAAAGACCTCTCCCGCGGCATGGGTATGAAGCTGCAGCTCGCGTGTACGCTCAGCCACAAGGCCGAGCTGCTCATCCTGGATGAAGCCACGGCAGGTCTCGATCCCATGGCACGTGAGGAGCTGCTCGACGAGCTGCTCGCCTTTGTTGCCGACGGACAGCACGGCGTATTGTTCTCGAGCCACATTACATCCGATCTTGAACGCGCCGCCGACCGTGTCGCCTGCATCGATAGTGGCTCGATTGTGTTCGACCTGCCGCGCGAGGACATTACCGATCGCGCCGGCATTGCTCACTGTTCCCAGGCGCAAGCTGCCGAGCTTATGGCTTACGTCGAAGGCGCCCGCGCCACCCGTCACGCCTACAGCGTTGACGTACTCGTCCCCAATCGCCGCGAAACGCTCGAGGCCTTTCCCGAGATTCCCTGTGATCGGATTTCCATCGATGACTATCTGCGCCTCACGCTGAAAGGGGCATCCAAATGAAACGCGCCTTTATGTCCGAGACCGCCATCATGCGCTCGTTTCTCCCGAGCATCGCCGGCGTCGGCCTGTTCATATTCGTCGTGCTGACCCTTGCCAACGCGACGGATGGTGACTCCGGCATGAGCGCCGGCACCTGTGCAGTCAGCGCCATGTCGCCCATCATAATCATGAACTCGCTGGCTGGCTACGATAACCAAAACGGTTGGGAGCGCTATCGAGCAACGTTGCCGTTCTCGCGCAAAGACATCGTCTGCGCACGCTACCTGTGCATTATTGCCTCCTCGGCCGTCATGGCATGCGCGGCTACGCTCCTGAACATCCTCGCCCTTCCGTTCTTCGACCACATGGGCATCCCTTCGACAGGCCAGACGATCTTTGAAATCGCAACCGCCTCGGCGACGTCGATGCTCATCTCCCTCATGATGGTGTTTTTGGCACAGCCGATATTTTTCCGATTTGGACACATGGAGGCACTGCGCCTATCCGTCGGCCTGTTTGCCCTACTTGGCTGCGGCACTATGGCAATACTGAGCTCCTCCAACCCCATTAGCATCTGGCTTATGTCATTTGCCGGAGCAAATCCCGACCCCGCCGTCATCGGATGTCCGTGCGCCGGCATTGCCGTCCTGGCGTTCGTGCTATTTGCAATCAGCTGCACCGTCAGCACCAAGATCTATCGAGCACGCGACTTGTAGCCGCAAGCGGTATCATCGGACGAGCACCGTAGACCTGGCGTAGTCGTTCTTGAGGAGGCACCGCACCCGTGTCGTGGGTTGTTGCAGCGTTTGCATCGGCATTCTTTGCCGGCATCACATCTATTTTGGCCAAATGTGGCATCAAACATACCGACTCCGACATCGCGACTGCCATCCGCACCTGCATGGTGCTCATATTTGCCTGGGCAATGGCAGGTGTTTCCGGATCCGTCGGAACCATTGGCAGCATCGCGCCCAAGTCCTGGCTGTTCCTCGTTCTCTCGGGACTTGCCACCGGCGCCTCGTGGATCTGTTATTTCAAGGCGCTCAGCATCGGGAACGTCAACAAAGTCGTACCCGTCGACAAGATGAGCACCGTACTCGCCGCGCTTACCGCCATTGTTCTCTTTGGCGAGACAAGCAATCTTGCCGTAAAGCTTATCGGGACGGCCGCAATCACCCTCGGCACATTCCTGATGATTGAAAAGAGACAGTCAGCCGGCGTGGGCCAGAAGCAAGACCTGACTTGGCTCGTTTACGCCATCGGCGCCGCCGTTTTCGCGGCGCTCACATCCATCCTTGCCAAGGTTGGCATCGAGGGCGTCGAGTCCAATCTGGCAACGGCGATCCGCACCTGTGTGGTACTCGCCATGGCGTGGGCGATTGTGGCGGCCAAGGGAAAACTGGAGCAGGTCGCGTGCGTCGACCGACATGAACTCGCGTTTCTCGCAGCATCGGGCATTGCAACCGGCGCGTCATGGCTGTTCTACTACTACGCCATTGCCGCCGGGCAGGTAAGCGTCGTGGTACAGATCGACAAGCTCTCGATCCTTGTTTCGGTATTGTTCGCGCGCCTGACCTTCAACGAAAAACTCTCGCGCCGCAGCGGCATTGGCCTTACCCTCATCGTTTTGGGCACCGCCGCACTCGCAATATGGAAGTAAGGCGCAGGGAACGCGAGTCTCGGCACGCCCGTGGCCATAATCGACTGTCCGCCAATACATGACAAATGGCATATCCCCCCGCCAGCCCGTAACGTCCTACAATAGAGACGTCACGGGCCTTGGCCCAATCTCGATCATCCAAGGGGATGTCTTTTTGGTCATTGTTCTTTAGGGAACGGTCAATCGCATAGAACCATGAAGACGGCCGTCCAACGGCCGTGGTTTGTTGCGCCGTTCCGCCTCCGTCATCTGCCACATCTGCACCTGATTGGAAAGAACAATGCAATCCCAGGAATCTCAATCCTTCCCAAAAGCCAGCAGCTTCGACACGGCACTCGTGCGCTCTAAGATTATGGGGCCCAATCCCCTCAAGCTCTGCGAAGAGCTGCTTCACGGTGCACGTATCCCCCGCGGTGCCCGCGTCTGCGACCTTGGATCGGGCACCGGCATCACCAGCGCCCTGCTTGCCCGCGAATACGGGCTTGACACGTACGCTGTCGATCTGTGGAGCGACCCCGAGGAGAACCGCGCGTTCTTTGATTCGCTCGACATTTCGCGCGACACGATTCACCCCGTTCAGGCGGACGCCTCGCAGGGCCTGCCGTTTGAGCGCGACTTTTTTGATGCGGTCGTGAGCATCGACTCGTACAACTACTACGGCCGCGATCCGCACTACTTGGGCGAGCGCCTGCTCCCCTACGTAAAGCAAGGTGGGATGCTCTACTTAAGCATCCCCGGCATGGTCCGCGACTGCCGCGACAATCTGCCCAACTGCCTGCTCAAATCATGGACACCCGAGCAGCTCGACTATATGCACGACATAGCCTGGTGGCGTGCGATGATCGAGCCGACCACCGGCGTCAAGATTGTCTCGATGCAACCCATGCTCTGCACCAACGAGGCATGGGCAGACTGGCTCGCCTGCGACAACGAGTACGCAGCGGGCGACCGCGCTGCCGTTGAAGCCGGCGCGCTCAGATACCTCAATACCATCGCAATCGTGCTGAGGAAGCTCTAAACAACAGCCGCGCGAGATCGTAGACATACGGCCTCGCGCGGCTTTTTTCTTACCATGAGCTTTTAGCGAGCAGGCCCGTAGTCGTTACATCCTCACGCCGGGCTTGGGATGCTTGTACTGACCGTGGGAGGCCGTGCGTTTACCGCGTGAGATGGCAAACTTGGGACAGCAGTGCAGGCAACGGAGGCAGGCGGCGCACTCCGGCCTTGTCCAGACGGGAAGCCCGTCACGCATCTCAATTGCCGCCATGGGGCAGCGCTTGGCGCAGAGGCCGCAATCGATGCAGAGATCGTCATCGACAGCAAACTTGCTCGTCCGTTGCATGCGCGGCAGCCCAAACGCATGATACGCGCACGATGCAAACAGGGGCACGCGATGGCGCATCATATTGCCCGTGCGCCGCTCCCGCACCGCCTCGATCACGGCATCAATCTGCGCCTCGGCAGCTCTATTGATACCCTCAACCTTTTGAGGGTCAGACAGGTCGAAAACAGGCGTCCAGGTATCGGGCATCTTGACGCTCATCGCCGCATCTAACTCGAGCCCACGCTCGTGTAGCAGATCGCGGGCAAACTTGGCCGATTGGCCGGTCGTCGAACCGTACGTCGAAACATAGAACGTATAGGGGCGCTCGCCGCCCTTTGTACCGGCAACAATCGACAGGTCGGCAGTCTTCAAAAACTCGATCATCGGTGTCGGCAGACCCCAGGCATACACCGGAGCAACAAATCCCAGTTGGCGGGGACCTTCCGCCAAGGCAAGGCGAAAGGCCTCGGCATCAAAACGCTCAATCGACATAACCCTGTCGTCCGTCGCCGCCGCAATGCGACGCGCCACATGCTCGCTGTTCCCTGTCGCGCTAAAGTACAGGATCATCTCGTACCCCTGGAATTGACTCGTGAAAAACCGCGCTACTTGCGCAGCGGCTTGGGCAGTGGAATGCCGGCGGCGATAACGGCCGCGATGATCATGCAGACGATACCCTTGAGTGGGAAGCACATGAGCAGCAGGCCCACGACCATGACCGGCTGACGCATGACCGCACCCATCGTCGATGCCGTGCAGACGGCGACGCAAAAGACCGGATCTGCGCCGGTGAGGATGGCAAGGCCATAGCCCAAGCTTACGCCCGAGAAGATAACCGGGAAGAAGTGGCCGCCGCGCCAACCAAGGTTGATGAGGGCGGGCGTCAGCATGGCCTTAACAAGACCGGTCGCGATAAGCACGCCAGCGGGAATGGTCAGGTAGGTTTCCATGAGCACGTCGGCCTGAGTCTCGCCGGCAAACATGGTGTAGGGCAGGACCGTGCCACAGATGGCGAGTGCCAGACCGGCCAGCATGGCCTTGACGACAGGACGCTCCCCTATTGCATGGGCAAGCGCTTCGCTCGCGTGCTCAGAGACAAAGTACAGCCAGCCGCAGATTGTTCCGATCAACGACAGAGGGACGAGCCAGGTAAGCTCTAGGTTGCCCACCTCGGCGGACTCGAACCTGGGCATGCCCATGCCGCCGCCCACAAGCTGGCCAAGCAGCAGGTAGGTGCCCAGACCGCCGGCAATCGCAATACCGTAGACCACCGTCTTTTGCGCCTTGGGCAGCTTGATGGTGATCTCGCCGGACGCGGAGCCCTCGTCGCCGTCGGCACTACCGGCAAGCGGCGCCACAAAGCCAAAGACGGGCGCGGTAAAGAGCGCCGTCAGGGCAGCCTGGGTACCCAGCAGCGTGAGCTCCCTAAACTCGGCGCCAAAGCGACGCATACGGTCGCCGACCCAGCTGCACAGACCCGCGATAACGCCGGTCAGGCCGGCCTCCGGTCCAATGCTTCCGCCAAACAGCAGCGGCAGCAATGCCGCGAGCGAAAGCTTGCCCAGGTTGTCGTACGGGTAGCGTCCGTCTTGCTTAACCTTAGCCATCACCTGGTTGAGGTCATCGGTCTTGGTGCCTGTCATCTTTTCGTACAGACCGATTAACAGGCCGCCCAGCAGACAGACAAAAAACGGGTACGGCAAAAAGCCAAACGGGCCGCTGGCAAGCTCGGGCGAAGCGACGCCCAGCGCGTACGGAATCTCGGTCCATAGATAGTCGATACCGTGCTCCATCGCAAAAAAGAACAGCCAGACCGCGGCACCTGCGAACGCACCGGTCACGGCAACGCTAACTAAAAACAGCGCGCGGTTTGTGGGTTTGGCAAGGTTATCCATCGGGTCCTCCCGCGGTCAAAGTCGACATAGTTATGTTTTATTGTAGAGCGAGCGTTGCCCGAACGAGCCAACCGTCTGCGCCGCAAACGGCACCATTGGGAGTCATAGTGGGACAGGCTCAAGACTTATCCGTTGATAATCGAGGCAATCTCGCGCAAATCGTCGGCAAAGTAAATGCCTTGCTGGCGCTGCGGGCTCGATAAACCCTTATCGATCATGTGCCCGAGCAGCGCCTTGAGGTCGTTGTAGTAACCGTCCAGGTTATACAGGATGCACGGAGCACTCAGGTGCCCCAACGACACCGCGGACATGACCTCGGCAATCTCCTCGAGCGTGCCCGTCCCACCGGGAAAGGCGATGAACGCATCGCCGAGCTCAATCATCTTGGCCTTGCGCTCCGCCATATCGCTCGTCACGATGAGGTCGTCGATACTGTCATGTTGAAACTCGGCCTCGATAAAAAAGCTCGGCTCCACACCCGTCACGTGTCCGCCAGCATCGAGCACGCTATCGGCGAGCGCGCCCATCAGGCCCGATTTGGACCCGCCGTATACCAGCGCGTGTCCATTGGCGCCAATCCAGTTGCCCAGCTCCTGCACCGCGGGCAGAAACGCCGGGTCATTGCCAGTGTTGGCACCCAGGTACACGGTGATGTTCATATTTGTCTCCCTGTTGTGGCGCACGACGTTCGTCTTAGCGCTGACGTCGACGATACTCGCGCACGCGACGCGAAAGATCGGCGAGCTCGTCGCGATCGAGCTCTTCCAAATGCTCCAGATCATCCATAAAGCGCGCCATGGTGTCCTTTTGACGCATCTTGATAAGCGTATTGCAGTAGTTCACCGCCACGCCCGTGCGCATGGCGATGTAGAAGATGCTGATGACGCTCAAGATGACGGTAATGGCGCGGGCGACCGGCGTCTCGGCCGGAATATCGCCAAAGCCGATGGTCGATACCGTCTCAAAGCTAAACCACAGCCCATCGCCAAACGTAAGGGTCGTGGGTTCGGACAGCCAGACAGCCGTTGAGCAGAGCAGATAGAAGACGAGAAACAGGCCCGTAATGCGCACAAAACCGGCCTGACGCAACACATCGGCAAGCGTCCTCAGCTTTTTCATCGCGACCCCTTCCGCGGACAATCAATCACGTTCGCTCGGTATTGTCCCACATCCGGCAATTAGGGACGTTCCTTTCCTGCCGGCAGAAAGGGACTGTCCCCAACTGCCGGCAGGAAAGGAACGTCCCCATCTGCCAAGTGCCAAACGGTGCCCCGTTTAACGGCGTGCGGCCCAAACGGGGCACCT
>URTZ01000018.1 GCA_900550825.1 uncultured Collinsella sp.
GGCGGCAACATTACTGATCTGACCGTCGAGGGCACCCAGTTTGGTCTTGGCGCCGCCACGTGGCATGGAATCCCCTTCTATTCGGGCACCGTTGACCTGCATGCTGGCGAGACGACGACGATCACGTATACGCTGACCACGTCGGCCGAGGCGGGGGACAAGCCGCTTACGCTGCGTCAGACCCCTACATGCCAGGCGGCTCGCGACAGCGCGTCGGCGTAGGGTTTTTCTGGTAGCGCAGATAATCGAGTACCATTTTGGGGCGGACAGGCAATCTGTTCGCCCCTATTTTGTAAGGAGAGCGCATGAAGTACTTTGGCACCGACGGCTTTCGCGGCGAGGCCAACGTTGGTCTGACGGTAGAGCACGCTTATAAGATTGGCCGTTTTGTGGGCTGGTATTACGGCGCCAACCGCAGTGCTAAGGCGCGCGTTATCGTGGGCAAGGACACACGTCGCTCGAGTTATATGTTCGAGGCGGCGCTGGTGAGCGGTCTGGTCGCGAGCGGTGCGGACGCCTATATGCTGCACGTGATCCCGACGCCGGGCGTGGCACATCAGACCGTGGAGGGCTGCTTCGATTGCGGCATCATGATCAGCGCGAGCCACAACCCGTTTTGCGATAACGGCATTAAGCTCGTCAATAGCGACGGTTTTAAGATGGACGAGGACGTACTGGAGCTCATCGAGGACTACATCGATGGCAAGAGCGAAGTTCCGTTGGCCACGGGCAACCACATCGGTGCCACGGTGGACTACATGCAGGGCCGCAACCGCTACATTGCTTCGCTCATTGCAAGTGCGAACTTTTCGCTGCAGGGCGTCAAGATCGGTATCGACTGCGCCAACGGCTCGGCTTCCTCGGTGGCCAAGCCGGTGTTTGACGCGCTCGGTGCCGACGTGCGCGTGATCAATGCCGCGCCCGATGGCTTTAACATCAACGTCGACTGCGGCTCCACGCATATGGAGCGTCTGCAGCGCCATGTGGTGGAGCAGGGCCTGGACGTGGGTTTTGCCTACGATGGCGATGCCGACCGCTGCCTGGCCGTGGATGAGCGCGGTCGCGTGGTAGACGGCGACCAGATCCTGTACGTGTGCGGCGTGTATCTGAACAAGCACGGTCGCCTTTCGGGCGGTACCGTGGTGCCGACGATTGCCAGCAACTTTGGCCTGGTCAAGTCGCTGGAGCTTGCCGGTCTGAGCGCCGTGACCAGCGGCGTGGGCGACCGTCACGTGTATGCCAAGATGCGCGAGGGCGGCTACAGCCTGGGCGGCGAGCAGACGGGCCATACGATCTTTGGCGATATCGAGCGCACGGGCGACGGCATTATGACCTCGCTGCGCGTGATGGAAGTGATTCGTGCCGAGCGCGAGACGCTCTCGCAGCTCACGGCTCCGTGCAAGCTGCTGCCGCAGGCGCAGGTGGCCGTGCGCGTGGCGGACAAGGACGCCGCGCTCGAGAACATGGGCGTGCAGAACGCCATCGCCGAGGCCGAGGTTGCGCTGGCAGGCGAGGGCCGCGTGCTCGTGCGCAAGAGCGGAACCGAGTCGGTTATCCGCGTGCTGGCCGAGGCGCCCGACCAAGCATCTGCCGATGCCGCCATGAAGCGCATCGCCGCCGCGCTGGAAGCTCTGTAAGGTAGTCGTTGGGGACGTTCTTAAACGACTAGGTGGAAAGGGGGCGCCGCGGATTGGTTCCGCGGCGCCCCCTTTGCGTTGGCGTGTCGGTTATGCCTTACAGCTGGTACAGCGTGGTGAACTTGTCCTGCAGGTAGCTGCAGTAGTAGCGGGCATCGAACGCCATGCCGCAGGCGCCCTTGATGAGTTCCGGTGCGTCCTTGGCGCGGCCCCACTGCCAAATGTGCTCGCCCAGCCAGGCGCGGACGGGTGTCAGGTCGCCGCTCGCACAGGCGCCGTTGAGGTCGACACCGTCGCGGCACATGGCCGGCACAAACATGGCGTCGTAGGCGCTGCCCAGCGCATAGGTGGGGAAGTAGCCAAACGAGCCGCCGCTCCAGTGCGTATCCTGTAGGCAGCCGTGCGTGTCGTCGGGAACGGGAATGCCCAGGTACTCATCCATGAAGCGGTTCCAAAGCGCGGGGATGTCCTTGGCCGTGGCCTCGCCGGCAAACAGCATGCGCTCAATCTCGTAACGCACCATGATATGCAGCGGGTAGGTGAGCTCGTCGGCCTCGGTGCGGATCAGCGACGGCTGCGCAATGTTCACGGCGCGGTAGAGCGTGTCCTCGTCCACGCTGCCGTAGACCTCGGGCGCGTGGCGGCGCAGCACCTCGAGCAGCGGTCCCATAAAGGCACGGCTGCGGCCCACGGTGTTCTCGAAAAAGCGGCTCTGGCTCTCGTGGATGCCCATGGAGGTGCCGCCCTCCAGGCAGGTGCGCGCATAGGCGGGGTTCACGCCCAGCTCGTACATGGCGTGTCCCGCCTCGTGGATGATGCTGTAGACGTTGGAGATGCAATCGTTCTCGTAGATGTGTGTCGCGATGCGCGCGTCACCCACGGCAAAGCCCTCGCTAAACGGGTGTTCGGTAAAGGCAAGCGTGGTGTCGTTCAGGTTCAGGCCGACGAGCTTCATAAGGTCGAAGCTCATGGCGCGCTGGGCGGCCTCGGGCACGCGGGCGTGCAAAAAGTCGGCAGCGGGCTGCTGGCCGCGCTCGCCGATGGCGTGCACGAGCGGCACGACCGTCGCCTTGACCTCATCGCAAAACGCATCGAAGCTCTCGGCAGAAAGGCCGCGCTCGTACTGGTCGAGCCAAACGTCGTATGGGTCGCGCTTGGGGTCCATGAGTTCGGCCTGATGCTTAAGTTGGGCGACGATTTTATCCACATAGGGCTCAAAACTCGCCCAGTCGTTGGCCGTCTTGGCCTTGTGCCACACGGCGTCGGCCTCGCAGGTGAGCCTGGTCCAGGCCTCGGCCTCCTCGGTAGGAATAACGCTTGCCTCGCGCTGGTCGCGGCCGAGCACGCGGATCTCGTCGAGCAGCTGCGGGTCGTCTACGTGTCCGCCTGCAACCGTCTCGCGCGCTAACGAGCGTACGAGCTCAACGGACTTCTCGCTGGTCAGTAGCTTGTGATGCTCGCCGGCAAGCGTGCCCATGGCGTCGGCACGGGCGGCAGCACCGTTGGCAGGAGCAATCGTCGCTCCATCGAACTCGGCAATCTTGAGCAGGTACTCGCGAGTCCACAGCTTGCCCTCGAGTTTGCGGAACTTTTTGACGGCCTTGTCGACTTTAGCAGCCTTGACGCCCTTGGCAGCCTTTGCCACGGCGGCCTGGGCCTTCTTATCGAGTTTCTTTCCCATACCGTATCCTTAATCTCGCAGGCCGAGCGCCGCAGGCGGGTGCGCGGCCAATTTGCACAGCTACCTGCCTTGTACCCAGCGCGAACAAAACGGAACGCGGCGATGCGCTCGCGAAATGTGTTATCCTATAGCCCAATGCGTTGACGGAGAGGGTTTTGCCCGCCGCGTCGCCGGCAAGAGAGGGAAGGTCATGGGCTGCAAGCCTTCCTGCGGTGGCAAGGGCCAAGCGTTCACTCCCGAGCAGCGACCTCAACGGGCGCGCGGCTAGCGGCGGCGAAGCCCCAGTAGGGAAGCCGTGAGCCTCGCGACAAGGGGCACAGAGTGGGCGCGGCGGGCCAGACATCCGCCGGGTCAAACAAGGTGGTACCGCGGAATTCAACCGTCCTTGGGCAATGCACATGCCCGAGGGCGGTTTTTTGTTACCGAACCGGGCCGCGTTTTCACAACGCCAGGCGGCGGCAGTCGTCCCAGCGAGCGGGGAGCGCGAGAGACGAAAGGGAAGACATGAGTCTGATTGATGATCTGGTCAAACTCGAGGAAGAGGCCAAGGAGCTCGTTGCAGGCGCCGACGACGCCGCCAAGCTCGAGGCTGCACGCGTTGAGCTGCTCGGTCGTAAGGGCCGCATCACCGGCCTGATGCGCATGATGGGCAAGCTCGCCCCCGAGGATCGCCCCGTCATGGGCAAGCGCGCCAACGAGATGCGCCAGCTGATCGAGGGCATGCTCGACGAGCGCACCACCGAGATGAAGGCCGCCGCCCTCAAGCACGCACTCGAGCACGACGCCGTCGACATCACGCTGCCGGGCGTCCGTCCGCAGATCGGTCACCAGCACCTGATCAAGCAGATCATCGAGGAGGCCGAGGACATCTTCTGCGGCATCGGCTATACCGTCGAGTCCGGCCCCATGGTCGACACTTCCTACTACAACTTCACCGCGCTCAACGCCCCCATGGATCACCCGAGCCGTTCGGCCCGCGATACCTTCTACGTGGTCGACAACAACCCCGGCAGCGTCGCGCACCCCGAGGCTCACGCCCACGGCGAGTCCGACGTGCTGCTGCGCACCCAGACTTCGGGCGTGCAGATCCACACTATGGAGTCGCAGAAGCCGCCCATCTACATGATCTGCCCGGGCACCGTCTACCGCCCCGACACGGCCGACGCCTGCCACCTGCCGCAGTTCAACCAGATCGAGGGTCTGGTCGTCGACGAGGGCATCACCTTTGGCGACCTGAAGGGCACGCTCGACTACTTTGTTAAGTGCATGTTTGGCGAGGATCGCAAGACGCGTTACCGCCCGCACTTCTTCCCCTTCACCGAGCCCAGCTGCGAGGTGGACGTGAGCTGCCACGCGTGCGGTGGCAAGGGCTGCAACTTCTGCAAGCATAGCGGCTGGATCGAGATCTTGGGCTGCGGCATGGTCGACCCCAACGTCCTGATCAACTGCGGCATCGACCCCGAGAAGTACACCGGCTTCGCCTTTGGAATTGGTGCCGAGCGCGTCGCGGCCCTGCGCTACGACCTGCCCGACCTCAGAACGCTCATGACGGGCGATATGCGCTTCTTAAATCAGTTCTAGGCTGCGGCTTGCCCAAGCACGGCACCTCGGCGCTCATTCGTCGCTTGCGTACCAAAGTACGCGGCGCTCCTCTTTCGGGCCGATCTGCCGCACTTGGACAACCCTCGCTTTGTAAGGAATGTTCACAAAGTTGAAGTTTCCACCTGCATCTCTTCGCAGGCTTTCAGTATGAAAGGAGAGCTAGATGCGTGTTTCTTACGACTGGCTCAAGACCATGATCGATATTCCGGAGGATCCCAAGACTCTTTCGGACGAATATATCCGTACCGGTACCGAGGTCGAGGCGATTGACACCGTGGGAGAATCCTTCGACCACGTGGTGACTGCCAAGGTGCTCACCAAGACCCCGCACCCCGATAGCGACCATATGTATGTGTGCTCGGTCGACGTGGGTGACAAGAACCTCGACGCTGATGGCAATCCCGCTCCGCTGCAGATCGTCTGCGGCGCGCAGAACTTCGAGGCCGGCGACCACATCGTCACGGCCATGATCGGCGCTGTCCTGCCCGGCGACGTCAAGATCAAGAAGAGCAAGCTTCGCGGCGTCGTGTCCATGGGCATGAACTGCTCCGCGCGCGAGCTCGGCCTGGGCGGCGACCACTCCGGCATCATGATCCTGCCCGAGGACACGCCCTGCGGTATGCCGTTTGCCGAGTACGTGGGCTCGAGTGATACCGTGCTCGACTGCGAGATCACGCCCAACCGTCCCGACTGCCTGTCCATGATCGGCATGGCCCGCGAGACCGGCGCCATCTTCGACCGCGATTTCCACGTTGAGCTGCCCGCCATCAAGGCCGAGACCGGCCGCGCGACCGACGACGAGCTTTCGGTCGAGATCGCCGACGAGGGCCTGTGCGACCGCTATGTCGCCCGCATCGTGCGCAACGTGAAGGTCGGCCCCTCGCCCGATTGGATGGTCAAGCGTCTCAACGCCCTGGGCGTGCGCCCGCACAACAATATCGTCGACATCACCAACTACGTGATGATGCTCACCGGTCAGCCGTTGCACGCTTTTGATCTGGACACCTTTGCCGAGCGCGAGGGCAGGCGTCGCGTGGTGGTTCGCGCCGCCCAGCAGGATGAGAAGTTCACGACGCTCGACGGCGAGGAGCGCGTGCTCGACGCCGGCATGGGCCTTATCACCGACGGCGAGCGCCCCGTGGCACTGGCCGGCGTTATGGGCGGCATGGATTCCGAGATCGAGGACGACACCGTCGACGTGATGGTCGAGAGCGCCTGCTTCAACGCCGGTCGCACCTCGCACACCAGCCGCGACCTGTCGCTGATCTCCGACGCCTCCATTCGCTTTGAGCGCCAGGTCGATGAGACCGGCTGCGTGGATGTCGCCAACGTTACCTGCGCGCTCATCGAGGAGATCGCCGGCGGCGAGGTTGCTCCCGGCTATGTCGACGTGTTCCCCGCGCCCAAGACCATCGACAGCATTAAGCTGCGCCTGGCCCGCGTGCATGCCATCTGCGGTGCCGACATCGAGCCCGACTTTATCGAGCGCTCGCTCACCCGCCTGGGCTGCACCGTCGAGCGCGACGGCGAGGACTTTATGGTCACGCCTCCGAGCTTCCGCCCCGACCTGCCGCGCGAGATTGACCTGATCGAGGAGGTCCTGCGCCTGTGGGGCATGGGCCGCGTGACGGCGACCATCCCGGCTGCCAAGAACCACATCGGCGGCCTGACCCGCGAGCAGAAGCTCACCCGTAAGGTCGGCGAGATCCTGCGCGCCTGCGGCCTCAACGAGACCACGACTTTTGGCTTTGCCGCCCCGGGCGACCTGGAGAAGATCGGTATGTCCACCGAGGGCCGCGGTTGCCCCGTGGTGCTCATGAACCCGCTGGTGGCCGAGCAGACCGAGATGCGTCGCTCGCTGCTGCCGGGTCTGCTGCAGTCTGTGGCCTACAACGAGGCCCACGGCACGCCCAACGTGCATCTGTACGAGGTCGGCAGCTTGTTCCACGGTCGCGAGAACGCCAGCCTGCCCAAGGAGACCAAGTCCGTGGCGGGCGTGCTCTCGGGCCAGTGGAGCGAGCGGTCCTGGAACATGAAGTACCGCAAGCTGCGTTTCTTCTTTGGCAAGGGCATCGTTGAGGAGCTGCTTGCCCAGCTGCGCATCGAGAAGGTTCGTTTCCGTCCCGTCGAGGGCGAGAGCTATGCCTTCCTGCAGCCGGGTCGTGCTGCCGAGGTGCTCTCGGGCGGTACCGTGCTGGGCTGGGTTGGCGAGATTCACCCCGAGGCGCGCGAAGCCATGGGCATCGACGAGGTCGTCGTTGCCTTTGAGCTCGATCTGGACAAGCTGATCAAGGGCGCCCGCAATCAGGAGAACTACCGCGAGTTCTCGCAGTACCCTGCTGTTGAGCACGACCTTGCTATCGTGGTCGACAACGCTGTGACCTGCGAGGATCTTGAGCGCCGTATTACCAGCGCCGGCGGCAAACTGCTCGAGGGCGTGCGTCTGTTCGACGTCTACCGCGATCCCATCCGCATCGGAGCGGGCAAGAAGTCCATGGCCTTTGCGCTTACGTATCGCTCCGACGACCACACGCTCACCAGCGAAGAGGTCGAGAAGGCGCACCAGAAGATCGTCACCAAGGTGTGCAAGGGCGTAAACGGCGAGGTCCGCGGCTAGGGCTTGCGATGGGAGCGTAGGGCCTGATGGCGGTTGCTGCGGAGCCCTGCGCGACCGCGGTGTTCGGAATAAGGCACCGTTGACCCTGCATATATGACACGCGCATTACATAACGGCGTGCTGCTTTTGTGGCGGCGCGCCGTTTTGCTATTATAGCCTGCGGCGTGTTACGAATCATCTAGCTCGTAACACTGATGAAATGGTTCAAGCGGCGATGCAATCCCATGCGCCGGCAACCGGGAGGCGTATATGCACATTCCAGACAACTACCTGTCCCCGCAGACCGATGCCGTTATGGCGGTGGTGATGGTGCCCGTTTGGGTCCATTGCATCAAGAAAGTGCGCGCCACGCTCGATCGCGAGCATATGGCGTTCCTGGGCATTTGCGCCGCGTTCTCCTTTTTGCTCATGATGTTTAACGTGCCGCTGCCCGGCGGCACCACTGGTCACGCCGTTGGCGGCGCGCTCATTGCGCTGCTGCTGGGCCCCGAGGCCGCGGCCATTGCAGTCTCGGTTGCGCTGGCGCTGCAGGCGCTGCTGTTTGGCGACGGCGGCGTTCTGTCGTTTGGCGCCAACTGCTTTAACATGGCCTTTGTGCTGCCGTTTACCGCTGCTATCGTGTTCCGTGCGCTCAACAGCCGTCTGCACGACAAGAGCTGGGGCACCTCGGTTTCTGCCATCGTGAGCGGTTGGGTCGGCCTGTGCCTGGCGGCCCTGTGCGCGGCAATCGAGTTTGGTATTCAGCCGATGCTCTTCATGAATGCTTCGGGCGCTCCGCTGTACTGCCCCTTCCCGCTGTCCGTGGCTATTCCGGCCATGTTGATCCCGCATATGCTGGTTGCCGGCGTGGTCGAAGGCGTGGCAACGGCCGCCATCTACGGCTTCATTAAGAAGACGGCGCCGAGCATTATCGTCGGCCCCGAGGCCGCCGATGGCCAGCTTGCCGCCGATGGTACCGCCAAGAAGACTTCCCTGATCCCTACGCTCATTCTGGTCGCCGTGCTTGTCGTGGCTACGCCGCTCGGCTTGCTTGCCACCGGTGACGCCTGGGGTGAATGGGACGCCGAGGGCGCCGCGACCGCCGTTCAGGAGGCTGGCGACGACAGCTTGCAGGCTTCGGTCGGCCTCGATACCCCGACCTTTGCCGATGCTCTGCCTACGGGTGATTACCTGCAGGCCTATTCCGAGGAACAGGGTCTTGGCTTTGCCGGCCAGGCTGCCATGTATATCCTGTCCGGCGTGATTGGCGTGGCGGTGCTCACCATCGCATTTCGTCTGATCTCGCTGACGGTTAAGGAAAGCGGTGCTCATGGCAATAGCCGAGCTGCCTAGCTGGCTCGCGGTCGAGCAGCGTTACGAGCCCGCGGGGGCTCGACATCGTGTGATGCAAAAGAACGTCCTGCACCTGGCGAGCCTGCTTGAGCGGGTTCGCCTGGGCGGCGGCGCACACAAGGGCGGGTCGATAATCGACCGCGCCCTTTCTTCCGTTTCGGCCCCGGTGCGTTTGGTAGGGATGTTCGTTTGCGTTCTGTGCGTGTGTCTGACGCAGGGCCCGCTGTACCTCATGTTGATGGCGGCTATCGCGCTGGTGCTGGTCGCGGTGCGCCCCGTACGCGGGCTGCGGGCAACCTTTGTACCGGCGCTTGGCGCTGCGGGGCTCGCGGTGGTTCTGGCGCTGCCTGCCCTGCTGCTGGGCGCTTCCGCTACGGGCGCCATGCTCAAAATTGCGCTCAAGACGTTCATTAACGTGTCGTTCGTGCTGGGCGTTTCGTGGACACTCACCTGGAGCCGCATGTCGGCGGCGCTCAAGACGCTGCATCTGCCCGACGAGGTCATCTTTACGTTTGATATGGCGCTCAAGCACATCGAGGTGCTGGGCCGAACGGCGCACAATTTGTGCGAATCGGTCATGCTGCGCAGTGTGGGTCGCGCGCCTGAGGGATTTTCGCGCACCGACTCGGTCGCGGGTATCATGGGCATGACGTTTATCAAGGCGATGGAATGCAGCCACGCGATGGACGAGGCTATGCTTTGCCGCGGCTTTGCCGGTGCGTATCCGGCGCCCGCGCGCGCCGGGTTTGGCTGGCGCGATGCGGTCTATGCGGCCGGCGTGGCGCTGCTGGCAGTGTTGTGCGCCGTGCTGTAGGCGCTGCTGGTTCTGGCTGGGGATGGAAATAGGGAAGGGCGACGTTTTGACGATCGATATGAATAGTGCGGCGGGCACGAACGGTGCGGGCGCCGAGGTCGCGCCGCTCATCGAGCTGCGCGACGTGGTGTTCTCCTATGCGGGGCATACGGTGGTCGACGGCGTTTCGCTGCAGGTCGATCGTGGTGAACTCGTTGCCCTACTCGGTCCCAACGGCTGCGGTAAGACGACGATTATGCGCCTTATTAACGGCCTTGAACTCGCGGACGCAGGGATATACCTGTTTGACGGGCACGTGATCGATGCGGCGTTTCTAAGGGATTCCGCGGCCGCTCAGCGGTTCCATCAGCGCGTGGGCTTTGTGTTCCAGAACGCCGATGCTCAGCTGTTCTGCGCCACGGTGGGCGAGGAAGTCGCTTTTGGCCCGGCTCAAATGGGGCTGCCGACGGGCGAGCTCAACCGTCGCGTGCGCGATGCCATGGAACTGTTTCAAGTTGCCGACCTGGTCGATGCCTCGCCCTATCAGCTTTCGGGTGGGCAAAAGAAGCGCGTGGCGCTGGCTGCGGTCGTGTCGATGAACCCCGATATCTTGGTGCTCGACGAGCCCACCAACGGTCTCGATGAGGACTCGTGCGACATCGTAGTCAACTTTTTGCTGGCCTACGTTGCTGCCGGTAAGACGGTTTTGATGAGTACGCACCATCAAGATTTGGTGCGACGCCTGGGTGCCCGTGCAATCTATATCGATCGATATCACCATGTGGTCGAGGCGCCCGTGCCGTCGTATGGAACCGAAAACGGTGCTACGGACTAGTTGCTGCGTAGAGGATGCGTAGCCGCCCGCGCGGCTTTGCCGTGATGGTATAGTTATCCAGGTTTTTTATGGGGGTGGCTATGCCAAGCTGGAACATTCATATCGCTCAGACGGAGCGTTTGCTGGAGCGCACCAGTGCGCTTGCCGATAGCGTGCGTGACCGCAATGCCTTTTTGTTTGGCTGCGTGGTTCCGGACATTTTTGTGGGCTATATGGTTCCCGGTATCGCCGATCCCATTCCGTATCGCATTACGCACTTTGCAAAGCCCGAGCCTATCCCTAAGCCGCGCGAGCACGAGTTCTGGGATACCTATGTGGCGCCGCTGCTTAAAGGCGCACCCGCGGGCAAACCTGCTGAAGCTACCTCGATTGTCGAGGAGCGCGAGCGACTGAATCGCGTGCACTATCCCCAGCGCTACAGGGATGCTGAGCCGGCTGTCGGTCCCGGCGCTAGTGAGTTCTCGCTTGCACCTGAGGACGTGGCGCAGTCGTTGCTCGACCTGACGCTTGGCGTTTGGTCTCACCTCGTGGCCGATACCGTATGGAATACGCGCGTGAATCAGTACCTGGAGGCGCACGGCGGCAAGCCGTGTGAGGAGTTCCGCATTAAAAAGCAAGGCGACTTTGACTGGTTTGGCAAGACGCTGGGCATCGTTTCCATTCCGCGTGCGACCGATCGCCTCTATACCGCTGCGACGCGTTTTGGGCAGTATCCCATCCATAAGGAGTATGTGCTCAAGACCATTGGCGTTATGCACGAGATCGTGCGCGAAAACCCCGGTGAGCCCGATCATCCGCCGTATCGCCTGCTAACCGAGGAGTTCTTCGATGCAACATTTACCGAGGTCATCGAGCTAACCGAGGCGGGATTTGCGGCTCGCGTTGCTGCTTCTGACGTTCCCGCAGTCCCCCTGATCGCTAGCTGCTAGCCGGCCGGCTTAACGGAGAACAGTTCATCCCAATTGACCAACAGCTCCCGTCGCAGGGTTTCTGCGGCGGTGCGTTCCTGATCGGTCTTTGGGATGTAGGGGAGCCCCGCCTTTTTATGAATGAGCTCGGCGATGTTGTTAAAGCTCTTCGTGTCCTTGATTTGCTCATAGGTTATCTGGATAACGTCATAGCCCATGCTTGTGAGGGCGGTGGTGCGCTCGGCATCGGAGAGACTTGCGGCTTCGCTGTCATGGGCGGAGCGGCCTTGGCATTCCAAAATGACGCCCATGCTGTCGATGTTGCTCTCTATGAGGATATCGGCGTAGCAGCAGGTTTTGTCATACAGTGAGCGTGCGGCGTCGCTGAGTGGGATGCGCACGTTGTTTGCGATGTTGATGCCCATGCCGCCCTCGTCGCGGGGGAGCGAGACAAGCATGGAGGTCTGTACTTCGAAGGGTGAGGCGGTCTGCCCCGTCATGTGCTCGGCTGCCCAGCGCAGTTGTTTAACGCCGCGCAGGCCTGCGGCCTGCTTGGCGAACGCGGCGATATCCGCTGCGCTGAGGAGCGGTGGGCGCTTCCACAGGTTGGTGTCATTGCCCTTGGTGTCGACAACGCGTTTCCAACCACAGTCGGGCGGAATGAGCTTAAGCGAAATTGCTTCATCGAGCTGCTGCTGCGCCCGTTTACAAGGCGTGAACACTGCAAAGGAGCCGCACATCTCGTAGCAAGCCATGAGTAACTGGTTGCGCGAGACCTGCGTAGCAAGGTTGAGCAGTGTGAACTCCGGGGACGTGACATTAAACCCATGCTCAGTCTGCCTAAACGACCCAGGAGGCGGCTCTTGGGTTAGCAGACGGCTATGAAATAGCTTTCCGTTCGCGCGCTGTTTTCTTTCGCACACGAATCTCCAAACTGGTGTGCCGAGCAAGTCTTTAAATACTGGTTGTTTTGAGTAATGCACCAAGCGATGGTCATGGTCGGGCGGCAGGATTGCCGGATAGAGTCCTAGTATCTGGGGCGGGATGCGATAGTACTGAAAAGCTGTGGGTCCGCAAGCGAGAAATGACATGGCAATCCGATCGTTCGAGCGTTGTTTGGGCTAGAAAGGCTATCGGTTTCGGAAGTGCGGGGAAAAAGACAAACAGGCAAAGCACAAGCGGTATTTGAGCCAACTTTATCAGGGGTTTTGTTGAAATAAAAGGGCTTGTGCTCGGGGGTAAGCAATTTTTCCCCGCACTTCCGAAAACCAGGTCGATCTGACTCTTGCTAAAACGATTTAGCAGCGTCGGTCAAGGTGCGGGTTTGCCACCGGGCGAACACTTTTATCGCTTGGGACTATATTTATTGGGCCTCGAAGGGTGGATTTCGCGCTTTTGGTAAAGAAATGAGTGTGTGTTTTGCCGTGTGCCGGCATTGGCATAGAAAAAGGGCCCGGAAGGCTTTGCCTTCCGGGCCCTTTGCAATGCAAACCTGCTTGCAAGTACGACTTAGCGCACCTGAGCGACGTAAGCGACGTTGGTCGAGGAGACCTTGTCCTCGAGCTGGACGCTCATGCGGGGATCGCCGGCGGTAGCGACGGTCAGGTCGCCGGCCTCGACGTAGCCGAGCTCCTTAGCGGTCTCGATCGCCTTGACGATCGTGCCGTTGACGGTGCCCTGGGTAATCTCGGCCTGGTGCGGGATAACGCCCCAGTACATGATCATCTGCTGGACGGCCCACTCGTGGCGGGAGAACGCGCAGATCGGCATGTTGGGACGGAAGTGCGAAATCAGGCGAGCGGTACGACCGGTGGTCGTCGGCACGGTGATGCACTTGGCGCCAACGGTGGTAGCCATGTTCACAGCGGACATACCCACAACGTTGTTGACGACGCGGGTGCCGTGAGCATCGGCCGGAACCTCGAGCGGAGCGTGGGCCGGGAGGTACTTCTCGGTCTCGAGAGCGATGCTGGCCTGCATCTTGACGGCCTCGACCGGGTACTTGCCGGCAGCGGACTCGCCGGAAAGCATAACGGCGTCGGTGCCGTCGTAAATGGCGTTAGCAACGTCGGCAACCTCGGCGCGCGTCGGGCGCGGGTTCTGCTGCATGGAGTCGAGCATCTGCGTAGCGGTGATAACGGGCTTGTAGGCCGCGTTGCACTTAGCGATGATCTCCTTCTGGATGTGCGGAACGAGCTCGGGCTTGATCTCGATGCCCAGGTCGCCACGGGCGACCATGATGCCGTCGGAAGCCTCGAGGATCTCGTCGAAGTTCTCGACGCCCAGGGCGCACTCGATCTTCGGGAAGATCGTCACGTGCTCGCCACCGTTCTCGCGGCAAAGCTCGCGGATGCCGCGGACGGACTCGCCGTCACGGATGAAGGAAGCGGCGATGTAGTCGATGTTCTCGGTCAGGCCAAAGAGGATGTCCTGACGATCGCGCTCGGTGATGGCGGGCAGCGAGATGTTGACGTTGGGCATGTTGATGCCCTTGCGCTCGCCGATCAGGCCGTCGTTCTTAACGACGCAGGTCATGTCCTGGCCGTCGACGGACTCGACCTCGAGGGCAACCAGGCCGTCATCGATCAGGATGAGGGAGCCCTTCTCGACCTCGGAGGGCAGAGCCAGGTAGTCGAGGGAGATGTGCTCAGCGGTGCCGTGGAAATCCTCGGACGTGGGCTGAGCGGTGACGACGATCTTGTCGCCGGTCTTGACGGCAACCTTCTTGCCATCGACCAAAAGGCCGGTGCGGACCTCGGGGCCCTTGGTGTCGAGCAGGATGCCGACGGGCAGACCGAGCTCCTTGGAAATACGACGGACGCGCTCGATGCGACCGTGGTGCTCGTCGTAGGATCCGTGCGAGAAGTTAAAACGGGCGACGTTCATGCCCGCCTTGATCATCTCGCGGATGGTCTCGTCGCTATCGCAGGCGGGACCCATGGTGCATACAATCTTGGTGCGCTTGTACATTCAGACCTCCATCTGACATCGTCTTGCGCTGATAGATAAACCATAAGAAATAAAACTGAGATGATTATAACGAAATGACGACCGAATACCTCAAAAAATCGACCGTATGCCGAATTAGAAGTTCATTTTTTGCGGTAAAAACGGTATATGAAAAATCTTTACCAACCGTTCTGACCGCTGCTATCTGGGCGATATTTCAGTTTAACGATGTGCCGAAGAAAAAACGTTTTATCAATATTGAGCATCACACGGTCTGCATCGTTGCACTCGAGCCGTGTTTCCAATTGGAATGTTTTGGCTAGACGCGCCGCTTTGGGGTACCATAGCCCCACTATCAACTGCCGCTCAGCACGGCAGCCTTGATGAGCCCTTGCCCTTCTCCTGGGAATTATGATCGGGCATCAATCTGCTGAGTGGCCCGAATCCCAGGAGGGGACTCTATATGCAAAAGGAATACCTGTCCGCCGCGGCGGAGGTGCTCAGCGACCAGGGCGTCGATGAGAACCTCGGCCTGAGCAACGACGAGGCGTCGTCGCGCCTTGCCAAGACAGGCCCTAACAAGCTCGAGGAAGCCGAGAAGACGCCGCTATGGAAGCGTTTCTTTGAGCAGATGGCCGACCCCATGGTCATCATGCTGATCGTTGCCGCCGTTATCAGCGCACTTACGGGCATGGTCAAGGGCGAGCCCGATTTTGCCGACGTCGCCATCATCATGTTCGTCGTTATCGTCAACTCGGTGCTGGGCGTGGTCCAAGAGGCTAAAAGCGAGGAAGCTCTCGAGGCATTGCAGGAGATGAGCGCCGCGCAGTCCAAGGTTCTGCGCGACGGCAAGCTCGTGCACCTGCCGAGCGCCGAGCTCGTGCCCGGCGATGTGATCATGCTCGAGGCGGGCGACTCCGTCCCGGCCGACTGCCGCGTGCTCGAGAGCGCCACGATGAAGATCGAGGAGGCCGCCCTTACCGGCGAGTCCGTGCCCGTCGAGAAGCATGCCAACGTCATTGAGCTCGCCGCCGGCATCGACGACGTGCCGCTCGGCGACCGCAAGAACATGTGCTACATGGGTTCCACCGTGGTATACGGCCGCGGTCGCGCCGTCGTGGTCGGCACCGGTATGAACACCGAGATGGGCAAGATCGCCGGCGCCCTGGCCGAGGCCAAGGAAGAGCTCACGCCGCTGCAGGTGAAGCTCGCCGAGCTCAGCCGCATCCTTACCATCATGGTTATCGTCATCTGCGTCGTCATCTTTGGCGTCGACATCATCCGTCACGGCGTGGGCAACGTCCTTACCGACCCGACTGCCCTGCTCGACACCTTTATGGTTGCCGTCTCGCTCGCCGTCGCCGCCATCCCCGAGGGCCTGGTCGCCGTCGTGACCATCGTCCTTTCGCTCGGCGTGACCAAGATGGCCAAGCGTCAGGCAATCATCCGCAAGCTTTCTGCTGTCGAGACACTCGGCTGCACGCAGACCATCTGCTCGGACAAGACTGGCACGCTTACTCAGAACAAGATGACCGTCGTCAAGCACGAGCTCGCCGCGCCCAAGGAAAAGTTCCTGGCCGGCATGGCGCTGTGCTCCGATGCCCAGTGGGACGAGGAGCTGGGCGAGGCCGTGGGCGAGCCGACTGAGTGCGCGCTCGTCAACGACGCCGGCAAGGCGGGCCTCACTGGCCTGACTGCCGAGCACCCGCGCGTGGGCGAGGCCCCGTTCGACTCGGGCCGCAAGATGATGTCCGTGGTCGTCGAGACCCTGGACGGCGAGTATGAGCAGTACACCAAGGGCGCGCCCGACGTGGTGATCGGCCTGTGCACCCATATCTACGACGGCGACAGGGTCGTTCCGCTGACCGAGGAGCGTCGCGCCGAGCTCGTGGCAGCCAACAAGGCTATGGCCGACGAGGCCCTGCGCGTGCTGGCGCTGGCGAGCCGCACCTACACCGAGGTTCCCGCCGACTGCAGCCCCGCTGCGCTCGAGCACGACCTGGTCTTCTGCGGCCTGTCCGGCATGATTGACCCGGTCCGCCCCGAGGTCGCCGACGCCATCCGCGAGGCCCACGATGCCGGTATCCGCACCGTCATGATTACGGGCGACCACATCGACACCGCCGTGGCCATCGCCAAGCAGCTGGGTATCGTCACCGATCGCAGCCAGGCCATCACGGGCGCCGACCTCGACCGCATGAGCGACGAGGAACTCGACGCGCACATCGAGGACTACGGCGTGTACGCCCGCGTTCAGCCCGAGCACAAGACCCGCATCGTCGAGGCTTGGAAGTCGCGCGACCAGATCGTGGCCATGACGGGCGACGGCGTCAACGACGCCCCGTCCATCAAGCGCGCCGACATCGGCGTTGGCATGGGCATCACCGGTACCGACGTCACCAAGAACGTCGCCGACATGGTGCTTGCCGATGACAACTTCGCCACCATCATCGGTGCCTGCGAAGAGGGCCGTCGCATCTACGACAACATCCGCAAGGTCATCCAGTTCCTGCTTTCGGCAAACCTTGCCGAGGTCTTCTCGGTGTTTATCGCCACGCTCATCGGCTTTACCATCTTCCAGCCGGTGCAGCTGCTGTGGGTGAACCTGGTTACCGACTGTTTCCCCGCGCTCGCGCTGGGCATGGAGGACGCCGAGGGCGACATTATGAAGCGCAAGCCGCGCAACGCTAAGGACGGTGTCTTCGCCGGACATATGGGTCTGGACTGCGTGGTCCAGGGTCTGATCATCACCGTGCTGGTGCTGGCGAGCTTCTTTGTGGGCGTGTACTTTGACATGGGCTACATCCACATCGCCGATATGATCGCCGGCAATGCCGACGAGGAAGGCGTGATGATGGCGTTCATCACGCTCAACATGGTCGAGATTTTCCACTGCTTCAATATGCGCAGCCGTCGTGCGTCGCTGTTCACCATGAAGAAGCAGAACAAGTGGCTTTGGGCTTCGGCTGCGCTGGCGCTGGTGTTGACGGTTATCGTGACCGTGCAGCCGACGCTTGCCGAGATGTTCTTTGGCCCTGTGACGCTTGAGCTCAAGGGCGTTATCGCCGCGCTGGGCTTGGCCTTCCTGATCATCCCGCTGATGGAGATCTACAAGGCGATCATGCGCGCGGTGGAGAAGGAGTAGGTCGAAAGGCCATCCTTCCCACCGGCCCGACCGCCTGCGGGGTTTCTTCTTCGCTGGTCCTCGCGCTTCGCGCTGCGGGATCGTTCGGGAGAAAGGGCTTCCGGGGCGGGCCCTGCGCTATCCTTGCTGGCTTTTCTCCCGTGCGGATGAAAAGGGCTGAGGGAAAGTATGTGAGCTGGTCGGGCTTTGCCCGGCCAGCTCTTTTTTAGAGCATTTGCTCGACCGACTCTTTTTGTGAACTGGATTGTATGGGGTTGAATCGGCGACGCGTTAGGAGAAGCCGGGAACGTCGCTGAAGGGGATTTGAGGCATAAAGAGAACGATGACGGCCATAATTCCCCAGTAGATTTGCAGAGGTAGCGGAGCCGATATCAGGGCACTAAAGAAGGACAAACCCTTTTTGCTTCCATATAGCTGGACCGAGCTGAGAAGAGCAATTCCAAAAGAGATGGCACTCGGCCAGCATGCTTTGACAATGAGGCTAAGGAAATAGCATATTAATGTTATCGCTATGCACCCAATGCCCCAGAGCCACTTCTTGTTGAGGAAATACTGGATGCCCCATACACCAATTACGGGGGCAATGATGACTGGCAACATAGCCGTATCCTAACTATTTATACAACGAATGTATTCTCCGGAGTTGGGGGGATAGACGCTGCAAGGTAGACGGTACGCGTTGCCTGCGGGTACGGGGTGTCCAAGGAGTTGCTTTGCTGCATACTCAGGCCAATAACCTCCGGTTTTGCTTATGATCTTCTTAATCAGTCCGTCGATTACAAGCCCCGTTACATAGCCGATGAGTTCTTTTCCAATAAAAATGGCAATTTTGACGATCCATTCTTTAGCGCCGCGTGTGGCAGCTGCTAAATCATCCAAAGACAGGGTCTGGAATCGATCGATAATTTGGACATCTCCGTTTTCATCTAGTGCGTATGTCGTCCATCCTGTGCCGGACTCATTGACAGCTTCAATGTACTCTTCGGCAGAAGGGAACTCTACTTCAAGAGGTTGCGCCTTAGATTGCTTTGGTGAAATGGCAATTGAGCAAAGCGCAACTGCGCTTGCGATGAATGACTTACGGCTTACGGGAACGTTGCGTAGCATGTGTATCCTCCTGACATTTAGCTTGACATTGCTGTGTTGTTCAGATTCAGCCTCCAATCCGTGAAACGCATTTCAAACGAATCAAGCGTGGAAAGGTCGAACTCGGACGCTATCTTTCCTTCAGAGATGGCAAAAATTGAAGGATAAAACTCGAATGACGGCAGAAGCGCCTTAAGTGTTTCCCTATCAACCTCCTTTTGGCTCTTAGGGACAACGAGGATCTCGATGTCGTTCTTGAGACTCGGCGAAAGCGAGCGTTCTGCCGCACGGAGCTCTTCACA